>NZ_JAUBTI010000046.1:0-50868 GCF_036702415.1 Microcoleus sp. D3_18a_C4
AGAGTGAATTTTCTTGTGGAACAGGCCGAAAAGCCTGTTGCTAAACAAGTAATTGAGAATGGTGCAACATCTCAGTTGTATGAGACTAATTGGTGAGCCATCCCAAATCCGTATTTCTGAAATACTATTTTAGCCCGATCGCCCGCCAAAAAGTCAACAAACGCTTTCGCAGCAGCCGGATTGCGGCTGTTTCTGATAACTGCCAGCGGATAAACAATGGGCGAATGCAAATTTTCGGCAGCCGTTAGCCGCACAGTTACTTTGTCTGAGGCTGTGGCGTCAGTTGCATAAACTATACCAGCATCAACGTTACCGCTTTCGACGAATGTCAGCACTTGGCGGACGTTATTTCCTAGCACTAATTTTGGCTGTATTTGCCCCCACAATCCAAGTTTATTTAGCATTTCCTGAGCGTATTGTCCGACAGGTACGCTCTTGGGTTCGCCGATCGCAATTTTCTTGATTCTGGCATCTGCCAACTGTTTGAAATCCGTCAAAGCAACACCGTTTTTGGGAGTAATCAAAACTAGGCGATTTGTCAGCAAATTGCGGCGCGTGTCGTTAATTAGTAGGTTAGATTGCTGCAAAGCATCCATTGGGTTGGTGGCGGCGCTGAAAAATACATCTACCGGTGCTCCCTGCTGAATTTGCTGTGCGAGGGCGCCGGAAGCACCAAAATTATAAGTAATAGTAAAATTCGGATTACTGCTTTGATAAACAGTTTTGATTTCCCCTAAAGCTTTCGAGAGGCTGATAGCAGCGGATAGGGTTAAGGACGTTTGCTTCTGTGTTGTTGTTGGGGAAACGCTTTTAAACAAGTTCCAAGCAATCAGCAGTGTCAGCGCTACAGCGGCTGCGACGATCGAGTTGAAAATGCGTTTTCTTTCCACAAGGCTGTATTATAATTTGCCCTAGGGCGATCTACACTATCTGTAGTAGTAAGGTGCGCCGTGCACACCTTACAAGTAGATTCTGTTTGTCCAGGATTATCATCTTCTAATGACTGATGACTGCTGACTAATGACTACGATCGCCATTTGACGGAACAGCCTATCGCCTCTGTAGTTGAAGGCTCAACGGGTTGACTGTTGAGCAATTGGTCGATCGCACTTCGCAGATAAGAAACCTGCACCGCCGCCGGATCGTCACCGTTGTCGTCAATTAAACCTTTATAGCGCAGTTTGCCGTCTTGGTCTAACAAAAAAACCTCCGGCGTTTTAGAAGCCCCAAAACTTTCAGCCACATCTTGAGCAACATCCCGGATGTACGGGAAGTTGAGTTGATTGTTGGCGGCAAAAATTTTCATATTCTCAAAACTGTCGTCGGGATACTGGTTTGCATCATTAGCATTAATCCCGATTAAAGTAACATCTCGAGCTTGAAAATCTGCTTGAAGTTCTTTCATACGATTGAGATACAACTGCACGTAAGGGCAATGATTGCACATAAATATCACCGCGATCGCCCGAAATTTTTCTAAATATCGAGCTAAATGGTGAACTTCGTCGTCAACTCCCGGCAGTTCAAAATCGGGAGCGTAGCCGTTAATGGGAGTACCCGTTGTATCCATTAGTAAACTCATGTTTTCAGGAGGTGAAGAGCAGTATTTGCCAGCATGAAAGATGAAACAATCAGCACGAATAAAATTGGCTGTTGTTTAGCTTTAGCTTAATTCTAGCCTTGCCAACAGCCTATTGTGATTCGTGCTTCGCGATTTATCCCTCGTCTGGCTTTAGCCAACCTTGAGCCAGAGCTTGGTATCCAATAAGTTTGTATGCTAATTTGGCGGCGGTAAATTCTGAGACTACAGAATCTACAATAGGTGCTAATTCCATAATGTCACACCCGATTACTTCGTAGGACTCGAAGATGCGGCGCAAAAATGCGGTGAGGGAATACCAATTTAACCCGCCCGGTTCGGGTGTTCCCACCCCTGGAATTAAAGTCGGATCGATGCCGTCTAAGTCGATCGTCAAAAATACTCGCTTAGTTGTTATGCTGGCAATTGCCCGATCTGCCCAATCCGGTTGAGTAGCGATTTCTCTGGCTCGAATCACGTTTAGCTGTTTTGCTTTAATCAAGTCTGCTTCTTCCTTGCAGATAGCGCGAATCCCGATTTGCAGTGTCGGTAAGCCCATATCTACAACACGTCGCATCACGCAGGCGTGGTTGTGAATCGATCCTTCGTACTCGTGCCGCAAGTCGCCGTGGGCATCGATTTGCACGACTGTGAAAGGTTCATCCGGGTATGCTTGGCGATAACCTTCGACAACGCCGGCAGTGATGCTGTGTTCGCCTCCGAGGGAGATCACAAATTTATTTTCGGTAACTAGCTGGTAGACTGCTGCTTGGGTGACTTGCAGCATTTCTGAGGATGAAACCCGTTGACTGTTGCGAGTATCGGCGATCGGCTCTTGTGTATAAATTCCGACATCGTAGCAAACTTCGGAATCCAATTCTTCGTCGTAGCACTCGAGTTGATGAGAAGCTTCTAGAAGTTTAGCGGGCCCGTTTTCGCACCCCCGGCGGTAAGTGGTGGTAGCTTCGTAAGGAATTGGTAAGATAACTACTTTAGCAGTGTCGTAGTCGGGTACAATTTCGGAACCGAGAAACGGCACGACGGAAGTTGGGGCGATCGTTGGCATAGGGGAAATTTCAATAAGGCAAAAAATTCAGCACTTTTAATGGTGGCATAATAGCGGCTCTAACTGCAAAGAAGAAGGAAGAGGATTTAACCGCAGAGGGCGCAGAGGGCGCAGAGGGAGGAGGGAATGAAGGTTTGCGATTTATGTCTCCGTGGTTGCCTCGAATTGCGATACGGTTTGTAGTAATGACGGAAGTCCTTCCAACTCTTAAATTTTCACTTTTTTACCTATATGACTTCTTCTACGTTAACTGCTGCCCGGCCTCAAACTTGGCTGTGGAAAGGCTTTCCGATTTGCTACCAGGCTGCAGGTTCCCAGGGGCCTGCGGTGGTGTTTGTTCACGGTTTCGGTGCGTCTTGGGGCCACTGGCGCAAGAATTTGCCGGCGCTGGCTGCTGATTGTCGGTGTTATGCGATCGACCTCATCGGTTTTGGCGCTTCTGCTAAACCCGCGCCCAAGCTTGAAATTGACTATACTTTTGAAACTTGGGGACAGCTAATTGCTGATTTTTGTCGGGAAGTTGCGGGCGGGCCGGCTTTTTTGGTGGGAAATTCGATCGGCTGTGTGGCAATTATGCAAGCAGCAGTGGATTTTCCCGATATTGCTGAGGGCGTAATTTTACTCAATTGTTCCCTGCGCTTGCTGCACGATCGCAAACGCGCCGAATTGCCTTGGTATCGCAGTTTTGGAGCGCCAATTGCACAAAAAGTTTTAAATGTCAAGTGGATAAGTCAATTATTTTTTAAACAATTAGCAACGCCGAAAACAGTAAAAAAAGTGCTTTTGCAAGCATATCGCCGTCCTGAAGCTGTTAGCGACGAACTGGTAAATATGCTGCTGGAACCTGCTAAAGACAGCGGCGCAGTGGAAGTATTTGTAGCATTTATCAGTTATTCTCAAGGCCCGCTACCGGAGGATTTGTTGCCTCGTTTAAGCTGTCCGGCTTTGATTTTGTGGGGGACAGATGACCCTTGGGAGCCGATCGCATTGGGGCGAGAATTGGCAAAGTTTCCGGCTGTTGAAAAGTTTATTCCTTTGGAAGGCGTAGGTCATTGTCCCCAGGATGAAGCGCCGGAATTGGTCAATCCTATTTTACTCGATTGGATTAAAGAGCGATCGAGATTTGCCGAAAATCGGCCCCTTTAATCAACAAAAAAATAGGCACTTTAGCTAAGCGAGCGGGTTAACTTAGAATTGAGAGTTTTTAGGAGTTGAAGTGGGAGCTATATTTCCGCGATCGCGCCATAGCAACAACGGAATGCTTAACGTTCCTAAAATCATTACAACTCCAGTTAGAATCCAAACTAGCACACGATTTGGGCGATAATCACCTCGCTCAATTTGCCAGAAAACTCGATTATAACGCCATGCTGCTAAGGCAATCACCGCAATGCCAAAAACTACCAGACTCAGCCCTAAAGTTTCTGAGTTGAAGAAGGGAGGGGAGGAAACTTCTTGCTGAGTCACTGTAGCTTGAAATTGACGGAGAAATAAACTGAACCGACTGATTGCAAACCCAAAACCAATTAAAGCCAGTGAAGTTCGCAACCATGCAAGAAACGTGCGTTCATTTGCTTGATGTTCCCGCTGTCGGTCTATTTTAGGACCGTTGTTCATCAACCCTACCTTTATAAAATATTTTAAGCTTTCCCTCGTTGATTATTGTTTCAGTTCAGGTTGCGGAGGGAAGTATCGGTATTGCGATCGTGATTCATCATCACTCAAAAATATAGTATCAGTAAATCGACAAAAAAGCGATCGCCTCCATCTCTACCAACAGAAAAGAAGAGGACACAGCATTGCTGTGTCCCTACAAATACCCTAGTTAAAATCCAGTTTAAAAAGACTTAGCCGCACTGCCGGACTGAGCCTTTTGCTCCAACCAATCCTTACCCAATCTAATTGTCACGTCGGACTGCAAAGAACCGGTACTCTCAACCAGCACATCTCCAAAACCCAAAAACTGGCGAATCGCTTGAGCACCTTTAAGATCGCCTTGTTGAGCTACTAGAGTAGTTACCTCCAGCGGTTCGGGCCAAGCTTTATAAACCTGAACATTCCGATAACCCGCTTGAGTCAAATTATTGACAAAAGCTTCAACAGCCGATGGATCGCCGGTACTATCTTGAATCGCCACTTTCAGAAAAGTCGAATCAGCATTCTCAATTGTCCAAGTATTTTGGCCGAAGTCAAAATGTTCCGCCACCATAGTTTCGATGGCATATTGGTCTGGCAACCAAAAACTTGCCTTGTAGTCCTTAGAATCGCTAAATTTGCCGGGAACCATCAACATCTGCACGCCAGCGCGATCGGTTTGAGTAGCAAAACCAGCCAAAGCCACCAATTCTTCTATACTCAAATTCGTGTCAAGGTGAGACTGAATCACCGATAAAATCTTCGGTAGTCGAGACAGCAAACCTACATTTACTTCCTGTTCCACAAAAGCCCGCATCAACAATTGTTGGCGCTGCACCCGCCCGATGTCACCCAAATCGTCGTGCCGGTAAAGCAAATATTGCACGATTTGTTCGCCGTTTAGTTTCTGCTTGCCAGCCTTTAAATCTATATATAAATGCTGACTGTGATCGGTATACTTCATGTCTTTAGGGACATTAATAGTAATGCCACCCAGGGCATCGACCAAACTTTTTATGCCATGAATATTAACTGTGACATAGCGGTCAATTCCCACACCGCCCAGGAGTCCGCTGACTGACTTCGCTGCCGAAGCCGGGCCCCCGTGGTAATTAGCTTCGTTTATTTTCACCTCCCCTCTACCTTCAACATAGGTGCGGGTGTCTCGCGGAATGGAAAGCACGCTTAACTTTTTATTTTGAGGGTCAAACCTAACCAACAGCATGGTATCGGTTAAGCCCTTAAATGAGTTTTCCCAAACCTCGTGTCCGACATCTTTGTTGACACTTCCTTCGATGTCAGAGGTCAGAACTTTAAGTCCTAAAACTAAAATATTAACTGGGCGAGTCAGCTCTGGCATCTTCATGTTGAGCTTTGCCATGTCGCCTTGAGAAAATACTGCCGCTTCTTCAGGGCTCAACTTTTGTTGCTGAAGCGGCGTTGTGGAAAGGGAGACGGCTAGCAATGCTCCGGCTGTGGCTGAGAGCATGGCTACTCCAGCCAAACCAAAACCAAAACCCAGCCAGCGGCCTCGATGGGGCTGGGAAGCTTTTTTGGTTGCAGGTTGAGCAGTTGATTGTTGGATAGGGTCTTGATTAGGAATTTTTTGAGCTGGCACTGGCTTCCTCACACACAACAAAAATAAAAAAGATAATGGCAATATGTAGTATCAAGCTGAAGACGCACTCAATCAATAGGGTAGGGGCTTAAAAGAACCCTAAATTATGATAAATGTTTGCCCACTACTTGCTCGGCTACCCGACTAATTCCGGGCAACCATAGCGGTTGACGCTTCCAGAGGCGAACCATCAGTCCCAGAGCAACGATGAAATAGCTGGTTGTTAGCAGGCTACTCATTAATAACATGGGAAGTGTCGGAGATTCCGCAGAAATCGCTCCAGCTTCTAAAAGAATATGTCCTAAGAGCCAACTAAAAGCAAGGGCAATTGCCAAGCGGCTGATGGCTTTGCGTTCGGGACTACCCTGACGGCGGTAAAGAGTCCACAGGGCGGGGAAAAAGCCGATGACTGGGATCATTAATACAAACAGACTGGCACGATCGAGTTCAGGATTTTCTAAGGGATCGGTTTTTTTCATAATTAGCTACTCAAAATTTGCAGAAGGTCGGATTTTGCACACAAGTTATTTGTTAGAGGGAAAATTTATATCCTAAACCAAAATTCGGATAGCAGGGCTGGTGCGATCGCAAAACTTGTCTATCACAGGCAAAATTTTTCGGTGCTGGGGATCTCGCGATCGATCGTTGGCAACTTTTCGACCCGGAGACCCGTATTTTGATAAACTGGATACAGCACAGCAGTCAGGAGAACAGACTTAGCCATGACCCAATCCCAAAAACCCATCGTTATTGCTCCATCCATATTATCAGCCGATTTTAGCCGTCTTGGAGAAGAGATTCAGGCTGTCGATCGAGCTGGGGCTGACTGGATTCACGTAGATGTGATGGACGGTCGCTTTGTTCCTAATATTACTATCGGGCCGCTGATTGTTGAGGCAATTCGCCCTGTTACTACCAAGGTGATCGATGTCCACTTAATGATTGTGGAGCCGGAGAAGTACGTGGAGGACTTCGCTAAGGCTGGTGCTGACATTATTTCGGTTCACGCGGAACACAATGCTTCGCCTCACTTGCACCGCACCCTCGGCCAAATTCGGGAATTGGGCAAGCAAGCTGGTGTGGTTCTGAATCCTTCGACGCCGCTGGAGTTGATCGAGTACGTGCTGGAACTTTGCGATTTGGTGCTGATTATGAGCGTCAATCCCGGCTTTGGCGGTCAAAGTTTTATCCCGGCTGTTTTGCCGAAAATTCGCCAGTTGCGTAAAATGTGCGACGACAAGGGCCTCGATCCTTGGATTGAGGTAGATGGCGGTTTGAAGGGGAACAATACTTGGCAGGTTTTGGAAGCGGGCGCAAATGCGATCGTCGCTGGTTCTGCTGTGTTTAAGGCGAATGATTACGCAGGGGCGATCGAGGGTATCCGCCACAGCAAGCGCCCGACTCCTGAGTTGGCTGCTGTTTAATCAAAGATTTTTCGAGTTTTTCGGGTTTTTCTCGTTCCCAGCCAAAGCAGGCTGGGAACGCATTTTTAGACTCGGTTTCCAAGACTCAGGAATTACTTATTTCGAGACAGAGGCGAGAATGCTTTCCATCTCAGAAAGCTCGACCGCCCCGGAGAAAGTTTGACCGTTCATAATAAAGAAGGGAGTGCCTTGAATGCCCAGTTGTTGAGCGAGTTGCACGTCTTTCTCAATGGCGGCTTCGGCGGCGGGGCTGTTGCGATCGGTGTTAAATTTATCTAATTTTAGATTGAGCTTTTGGGCGATCGATGCGTACAATGGCTCGCCTAACTCTTTCTGCCCTTCAAACAAAGCCCTGTAATATTCCCAGAATTTGCCCTGCTGTTGGGCAGCCCAAGCTGCTTTAGCTGCTGGCAGCGCTTGAGGGTGAATAGAAGTCAAGGGTAAATGCTTGTAAGCTAAAGTAACTTTGTCCTGGTGTTTTGCCATAAACTGCTTGACGGTATCGTGAGCGCGCGCGCAAAACGGACATTGAAAGTCAGAGAATTCTAAAAGTACAATCTGCTGCGAAGCTGAACCCGTGCTGGGAGAATCCCCGATCGAAGATTTGGGATTAGTTTTCATCTCCTGCAAAAATGATTGCTGCGCTGCTTTGAGAGACTGCTGCTGCTGTTGCTGGTACGCTTGTACCGAATCTAAAATTGCTTGCGGGTTTTCGCGGATAATCTGCAAAACTTGCTCTTTTAACTTGGGATCGACTGAATTGCCAGCCGCTGACTGGGCGGGGGAACAACCGATAAATAGGAGGCAACCTGCCAGGAGTGCAGCCAAGCAGAAGGCTTGCTGGCTGCGGATTCTTCGCCAAATAGTAGATATGTTCATCTTTTTCGATCATTCACCAAATAACGAGACGGAAGCCCCGGGCTTTAGACCTGGGGAGGAAGTCGCCAGCGGTTTCAACCGCCTTCAATATTTTACATAACTAATTGAAAGGTTGTGTTAGAATTAAATTGTAAGTAAGAACAATCATCTACGTGTTGAAACACTCTAGTATCGGAGAAATCCCGGCACAGTGAGCCACCACTACGATCGTAGTAAGCCTGTATAACTGACAAGTAACGGCAGAGTGTGAAGCGTACCTATCTGGCGAAAGTGATGGACTCCGAAAGCAAGCAAATACAATTTAAAAGTAAGCGCAATTGCAATACCTTTTGTACTGGTAGTTGTTTTGAGCGTCTAGAGGTGATTTGATGACGCCTTTGAGAGTCCCTTTGTGGAATACGTCAAGAATCCTCGTGGCTTCAGCCCTGGGGAGTATCAAGGCAACACTTAATCCTACATTTAATTTTGCCGAGTGTCAGGTGTGCCGCTGTTGACTGCTGTGCAGCTATTTTTATATGTGACGAATAATTAGTAATATCAATTCCGGTGGCATCGGAATTAATCTTACCCGAAATCAGGACACGGCAGTGCCGTCTCCCTACAATTAATCGCGGTAGGGAAACGGCACTGCCGTGTCTTCTATATCATTCCGACACCACCGGAATTGATCTAATTGCAATCAAAAAGATTGGCAGTCAAGAGTGAAAGTGTTTGCTCGATTATTTGCGGTTGTTGAGCCATTTAGCGGCAACTATTCCCAAAATACCAGCAACAACTGGATTTCCCAAAAACTTCATCAAACTCGGCTGTTCTGCCAGCACTTCTTGGAAAATATCCGGGTGATTGTGATAGGTGAAGGAGGCCAGCTTGGTAACATCGTCAGCATTCATGCGGCTGGCGTGGTGGGTAGAAAGTCCTAGCTGCTTTTCCAATTGGCGATCGTCCAATCCTCTCTTGCCCAAATGCTTGAAGAATTCCCGCGCTACATCGTCGCGTTCGTTTGGCTTAATTTGGGCGATCGCCTTTTGCAATTCTGGTTCCAACTGAGCCGGCGGGAGCGAGTCGTGATTCAGCGAACGCCCAAATAATTGTTTGCGCTGAGCCGGCGAAGTTCTCTGAGCAAAATCGTCAAAATTTTCGTAATCTTCACCAGTTGTCTCCGGCATCATTTCTCGATCGCCCTGGGCCAAATCTTTCATGATTTGACTCTTGTAATTATCGCTGCTACTCATGGTAACTCTCTTCCAATCTACACAACATTTCAGTCTTAAATTGAGATTGTTTCGCCTTCAAAAAACTGCGGAATATTAAACCGCCACGCGGCTATCATTTAAGCTTGCTAACCGGTCAAGATTTGTATTCAATCTGATTTGATTGCTGGTCGTACTTAGCAGTCAAAATCAGTTTTTTGTCAGGAGCGTAAACCAAAACACTTACATCCTGATTTGGGAAATTCCGGTGAAAACCTTGTGCTAAAGATTTCGCCAAATCTTTCACTTCAGTCGGGCGGACTTGCGGGGTAATTACAACTCCCAATTTGTTATTGTCGCGGACGTAAGCATCCTGAACCAAGCCCTGAGCCGTCTTTGTTACCCATTGACCAAAATCTTGACCTGCGGCGGTATTGCCACGTTCTAGCTGGGCGTAATAACCCTGACTGCCACCAATTGCTACAGGTACATCAGTCGGTTTTTGGGCTGAAACGCTGGGCGCGCACGCAGTAGTAACTGCCAGCATTAAAACCAAGAGTAAGCCCGCAATCATTTTGCGACTCTGCTGCAATAAACTCACCTTTTTTCCTCCCTTCTGAAAACAACTTGAATACTTGAAAGGGTCAGGTTGCTCGACCCTCTCAATTAGTATTAGGCTTAGTCTAGTTTCTTTTTGAGCTCATCTTTTACATCTTCGATCGCGTGACCCGCTTCAGCTTTTGCCTGCTTGGCTTTGCCTTCTGCTTTATCCTTCGGGTCGCCAGTAACATTACCTAGGGCTTCTTGAGCTTTGCCTGCGATGTTGTCGCCAGTTGCATTTGCTCTATCTTTAGTGCTCATGGGTTTCTCCCTATCTGTATCTCAGACATTTTTTACTTAATAAACTCATCATAGGTAACTAGGGGCTGCGTTGCACTCTACCTCTAGGAAGAAAGAATAAATAACAAATGGAATATGGAATATGGAATATGGCATAGGGAACAGTTATTTGCAGTCTTGAACTAACTGCGACTTTCATACTTAATTATTGTTTTTTTACCGTTTCTGCTGGCTGCAATCAAGTATTTTTGTAAAAAACTGCTGGATGGTCGCCCGTGCGTCCAAGACTATTTTTTTAAACCCAAAAGAATTTATACTTTTAAAATTTTATTTAATTCGGTCTTAAAAAGGCGGGTGTGGGCAAGACCCCATCTTACCCACACCAGAAAAAAAACCTATTAGTTTTAATTTACCTTGTGATGACATTCTTCATCTATTTTGTGCTGAAGTTCTTCTTTCAACTGTTCGACAGCGCGCATAGTTTGAGCATTTTCTTGTTTTTGCTGACCGAGGGCTTTTTCTGTTTCCTCGCCGAGCAATGTTTCCTTTGATTTTGGTAGCGTTACTTGATTTTCGCTGCCAGTGTGGGTCGCATTTTCTTCAATATTCATTTGTCTTGACCCTATTGTTTGCAAAATTTATTTTTAACCAGGCTAGTTACAAGTTAACCTTATATTTATAATAAGGGAAATCATGAAGGCTTCCCTCTGTCTGAAGGGAGATAGGGGCTGGTGAAGAGTTTTGAGTTTTGAGTTTTATAGTTAAGATAAATTACGGAAAGTTCCATGAGCCCGAAAGGAGATAGGGGAAGGGGAATAGTGCGTGAGATTGCTTGGTGAGTCGCAAGGCGCGGGCCGTGAATGAGTAGGGGAGAGGTATGAGGGCAGGGCTGTTTCATTGTTAGGAAAACCAGCCTTTTGACTCTTGTCGTGCGCTGAATGCCGACCCGATCCATCCACGATTTGTTAGGGATTTGGTGGGATTGGGGCTCTTCACGAGGGGATTGGGGCAGCCACGGGGGGATTGCCCCTACAAGAGAATGAAACAGCCTTGGGGAGGAGGGGGGGACAATTTTTCTGCGGCGCGCGCGATGGCATTAAGTGTCGAATGTTGTTGGATGAGGCTCTTTGGACATCGGTAAAAGATGAAGAGAGAAATAGGCGACAGATTTAATGCAGACTTAAGTCAGATGTAGAGCAGTTTGACGGTTAAAATCAACAGGGGGCCGCAATTGGCAAGTTTGGTGCCGATCGGGTTAAATAATCTGCTAAACAAGAGTGAGCGTCAAGGCTAACCTCCAGCAGGATCGAACTAAAATTTCTGTTATTAGTAAAAAAAAATATCTAAAACCCTATGGGAGCAAGGAGCAGTAACCCCCTCGAAGCAGCCGGCCCGACTCGTGAGCCGATCAAAATAGGCGTGTTGCATTCGCTGACGGGCACGATGTCCATCAGCGAAATTTCAGTTAAAGATGCGACGCTGTTGGCTGTTGAGGAAATTAATGCGGCGGGAGGGGTGCTCGGACGCCCCTTGGAAGCGGTTATAGAAGATGGAGCCAGCGATTTGCAGACTTTTGCTCAAAAAGCTAAGCAATTGCTCCTAGAAGCGCAGGTGGCGGTGGTATTTGGCTGTTGGACTTCGGCGAGCCGCAAAGCTGTACAGCCGGCTTTCGAGCACGGCAGCGGGTTGCTGTTCTATCCGGTTCAGTATGAAGGGCTAGAACAGTGTCAGAATATTTTCTACACTG
This sequence comes from Microcoleus sp. D3_18a_C4, assembly GCF_036702415.1. NCBI lineage: Bacteria > Bacillati > Cyanobacteriota > Cyanophyceae > Oscillatoriales > Microcoleaceae > Microcoleus > Microcoleus sp. D3_18a_C4. Next base: position 11,979 of record NZ_JAUBTI010000046.1, read on the forward strand.
GTGCTGCCCCGAACCAACAGATTGTGCCTGGGGTGAATTACTTGCTGGCACAGGGGAAGCGGAAAATTTTCCTGTTGGGTTCGGATTATATCTTTCCCCGCACGGCAAATCTGATTGTGAAAGCTCAACTGGCGGCACTGGGGGGAGAGTTGGCGGGGGAAGTTTATCTGCCGCTGGGTTCGAGGGAAGTGGGCGAGGCGATCGCACATATCTTAGCAGTGAAACCCGATGCTATTCTCAACACTCTCAACGGCGATAGCAATGTGGCTTTTTTCCAAAAGTTGCGGGAAGTTGGCGTGAAACCCGATGATTTGCCGGTGATGTCGGTCAGCGTAGCAGAAGAGGAAGTGCGGGCGATCGGGCCGTCCAATATTGCGGGACACTTGGTGGTTTGGAACTATTTTCAAACGGTGGATACATCAGAAAATCGTAAATTTGTCAAGGCTTATAAAGCCCGATACGGGGAAAATCGAGTCACGGATGACCCGATCGAAGCGGCTTATTTGGGCGTTTACCTGTGGAAGCAAGCAGTAGAAAAAGCTGGTTCCACAAATGTGGTTAAAGTCAGGGCGGCTGCTAAAAATATTGAGTTTGCAGCGCCTTCGGGCAAGGTAAAAATAGATGCCCAAACTCAGCATACCTGGAAAACAGTGCGGATTGGTAAGGTGAGGTTGGACGGTCAAATTGAGGAGATTTGGAATTCCGGCGCACCGGTTGCGCCAGATCCTTTTCTCAAAGCCTATCCTTGGGCGGCGGCATTTGCTCCGAGGCAGATTTCTTTGGGAACTCGGGCTTCTTTGAGCGGGCTGTTTGTCATCTTGGTACTGATAACTTGGATGGCGGTGGGAGTCGGGTGGATGGGTTCTGTGGATATGAAGAACTATTTGCTGGCAATAAAAGCTGCCTCAGCTCCGGGGGCGGGGGTTTCTGAGACAGCAATGGGGGTGCTGGTGCAGCAAACTCTCTTTGTGGCGAGCCGCACTCAGCACTGGCTGCTGGGGGCTTTGGTTTTGAGTTCGATCGCGGGGATAGTGGCTTTTGTGTCTGTGTCGGCAATTATTCGGAATCTCGGCTTGCTGCGGCAAACTGCCGAACAGATGGCAAGCGGTGATTTGACGGCTCGATCGCCTGTGGTTTCTAATGACGCGATCGGGGTGCTATCTTCTACTCTCAATACAATGGCTCAGCAAATTAGCAGTTTGCTCAACGGTTTGGAAGTGCGGCAGCGGCAGCTAGAGGAACGATCGGAGGAATTGGAAGTCGCGAAGAATGCTGCCGAAGCTGCCAACCGGGCGAAAAGCACTTTTTTGGCAAATATGACTCACGAGTTGCGGACGCCCTTGAATGCGATTATCGGCTACAGCGAGCTGCTACAAGAAGAGGCTCTGGAACTTGGCGAAGAAGAGTTTGTGATGGATTTGGCAAGCATTAATATGGCAGGCAAGCAGTTGCTCAACATTATTAGTGACATCCTGGATATTTCTAAAATTGAAGCAGGAAAGATGACTCTTTTCTTGGAGACTTTTGAGGTGTTGGATTTGATCGAGCAGGTTGTCACTACTGTTCAACCGACGCTAGGGAAAAATGGCAATACTTTGATCGTCAATTGCGATCGCAATATTGGCACGATCTACTCCGATTCGTCGAAGCTGCGGCAAGCGCTGTTAAATTTGGTGAGCAATGCTGCTAAGTTTACCGATCGAGGCAAAATTACGATTAATGTTTGTAAGGAAGAAGGGGAGGTTTTGCCGCGCGGCAATTCCAAAGAACTCTCGGCAGATCCTTCTCGCTGTCAACAGCCTTCGATCGTGTTTCAAGTAACCGATACCGGCATCGGCATGACTGAGGATCAGGTGTCGAGGCTGTTCGGAGCTTTCGCTCAAGCGGACGATTCTACTACCCGCAAATACGGCGGCACGGGTTTGGGGCTGACAATTAGCCGGAAGTTTTGCCAGATGATGGGCGGAGACATTACGGTTGAGAGCGAGTTTGATTGCGGTTCTAGTTTTACGATCCGGTTGCCGATTGCGGTTGCAAGCCCGAAAGAAGTGCAGGAAGATCGAGAAATCCCAGAAATTCAGACAGAGTATTCCGAGGAGTTAGAAGCGAAGCCACCAGAAGTGCGATCGCAACCGCTGGATCTGCCCGATGCTGCTACTGTCCTAGTGATTGATGACGATCCAGATGCGCGGGATTTGATGACTCGCTGCTTGTCGAAACAGGGATTTCGGGTGCGATCGTCGGCTAGCGGTCAAGGGGGGCTGCTGTTGGCTAAGGAGCTGCTGCCGGACGCGATTCTTCTGGACGTGATGATGCCAAGTATGGACGGCTGGGCGGTGCTGTCGGCATTGAAAGCCGATCCAGATTTGGTTGATATTCCAGTGATTATGATAACTTTTTTGGACGACAAAAATCAGGGTTTGGAATTGGGAGCGGCGGAGTATTTGAGGAAGCCTGTGGATTACAAGCGCTTTGCTGCTTTATTGAGTAAATATCAGAGTCTGGGGAAGTAGTTAGTTGACTGTTTGCTGTTGACTGTTGACTGTAATTATTACAGTTCTGGACGCCACAAATTGTTATATCTGCTATTGATAAGGGTAAGGTGCGTCGCCCGGAAAAATCTGCAAGTTTCATTTCTCATCTGAGGGCGACGCACCCTACAGATTAGCATTTCACTTCAAGAGAAAACCGCTATACATCCTTCTCAATTACCAATTACCAGACGTACCTCATTAAACCCAGAAGTGCTATGGTTATTGCTTATTAGTAGCAGGTAACAAATAAGAAATAACAACAGTCAACAGTCAACTGACAACGGTCAACTGACAACAGTCAACTAACAACTAACAACTGACTAATTAATCTAAGAAGCCCATTAATGTCGAGCTATCGTCAATTTCGTTTGAGGCAATAGGGCGGTTTCCTCCCATTGTGGAGTAAACTTCATCAATGTGAAGAGTGCTGATGGCAATAGGGCGAGCACCGGACATACTGAACATTTCGCTGACTTGCATGGCGCTAGAGCCGATCGGGCGATTGCCGAGTGTAGCAACCACTTCAAAATCGCTGGATTCCACCGGGCGATTGCCTACAATGCCGTAGGTTTCGCTGAGGTGCAGGGTGCTAATGCCGATCGGGCGGTTCCCCGACATCGAGACGGTCTCGCTGATGGTAAAATCGTCTGGGCCGACGGGGCGGTTGTCATGCATGAGTTGCGGCCGATAAAGTTGGATTCCTGTTGCTTTGGCATCCGTGGGTTCTGTCGGTTGGCTTTTGGAACTGCCTTTGCCGCGGCGGGCGAGTGCTTTGCCTTTGCCTGTACCTGTGCTCCTCGTATCCATAATTCTTTTCCTCGCTTATTACTGTTGATTGCTGGGTTCGGACAACTGCTTTTGTGGGCTTTCTGCTTTCTATTTGGGCCGATGATTAAAATAATATTACCAAAAACTTGGGTTTAAAGCCCCGTCCTTATAGGACGGCTTTGTGTTAGACTTTTAACGTAGCGAGTTCTCACGTAAGATGTTCGTTTTAGAATTCAAGGCTAAAGGCAAACCAAATCAGTACGCAGCAATAGACGAGGCAATCAAAACTGCTCAATTCGTTCGGAACAAGTGCATCCGATTTTGGATAGACAACCGAGGAGTAGGGCAAAAAGACTTGTATCGGCACAGCACTGCGCTCAGAGAAGAGTTTGCCTTTGTCAAAGATTTGAATTCTAGTGCTTGCCAAGCTTCTGTGGAAAGGGCTTATTCTGCGATTGCTCGGTTCTACGACAACTGCAAGAAAGCCGTTCCCGGAAAGAAATGCTATCCGACTTTCAAGAAAAACAGTCGGTCTGTTGAGTACAAAGTCAGCGGTTGGAAACTTTCAGAAACTCGGAAGCAAATCACATTCACTGACAAAAAGGGAATTGGCAAGCTCAAACTAAAAGGGACGTGGGATCTTAACTTCTACCAAATCGATCAGATCAAGCGAGTTCGCTTAATATGTCGTGCTGACGGCTACTACGTTCAGTTGGCAATCAGTGCTGATCACAATGTAGATACAACGCCAGCAGGTAAAACAGTTGGATTGGACGTGGGCTTGAAAGAGTTTTATACAGACTCCGACGGTCATACTGAACCAAATCCCAAGTTTTACCGAACAAGCGAGAAACGGTTGAAGTTTCGACAGCGACGTGTTTCTCGCACAAAGAAAGGCTCTGCCAACCGAAAGAAAGCAATTAATCGATTAGGGCGAGTACACCTCAAAATAAGCAGGCAACGTGAAGAACACGCTAAGAGACTAGCGCGTTGCGTAATCCAATCTAACGATTTGGTCGCCTACGAAGATTTGAGGGTTAAGAATCTTGCAAAGAATCACTGTCTGGCTAAATCGATTAACGATGCTGGTTGGTATCAATTCAGGAAGTGGTTGGAATATTTTGGCGTAAAGTTTGGCAGGGTAACGGTTGCTGTCAATCCTGCTTATACTTCGCAAAAATGTTCTAACTGCGGTGCAATCGTCAAAAAATCCCTATCCGTAAGAACCCACGTTTGTGAATGTGGATTTGTTATGGATAGGGATTGGAACGCCGCGATTAACATTCTGAAATTAGCCTTGAGTACGGTAGGGCATACCGGAACTTGGGTCAAAGACCCGAACGCTTTGGGAGATTCGACCTCTACTTTGGCTGGAGAAATCCAGTCGCAAGCAAGTTGAGTCTGTGAACAAAGAATCCCCTCGCCTTGATAGCTGGGGAGTGTCAAAAAGTCTAACTATTTTCTTAGAGAAATTGCAGAATATCTGCATTTTTGTTAAGATTTATGGGTAATAGCTACATTTTCCTATGGTAACTGCGGCAGCATCTTTTCAATTGCAAGCGCCCTTCCAGCCCACAGGCGACCAACCGCTAGCGATCGAGCAACTTGTCAAAGGCATCGAAGCTGGCGATCGATTTCAAACCTTACTCGGCGCCACAGGTACGGGTAAAACCTTCTCCATTGCCTCGGTGATTGAAAAAATCGGCAGACCCACCTTAGTTCTAGCACACAACAAAACCCTGGCAGCTCAACTGTGCAACGAACTGCGAAATTTTTTTCCGAACAATGCAGTCGAATACTTTGTCAGTTATTACGACTACTACCAACCTGAAGCATACATTGCCGTCACCGATACTTTCATTGAGAAAACGGCAGCAATTAACGACGAGATAGATATGTTGCGGCACTCAGCCACGCGATCGCTCTTTGAACGCCGCGACGTAATTGTAGTTGCTTCAATTAGCTGCATCTACGGTTTGGGAATGCCTGCAGAATACCTGAAAGCGGCTATTCCTTTGCAAGTAGGAATGGAAGTCAACCAGCGGCAAGTTTTGCGAGATTTAGTTAACGTCCAATACAGCCGCAACGATATAGATTTAGGCAGAGGCAAATTTCGCGTCAAAGGCGATGTTTTGGAAATCGGCCCCGCTTACGAAGATAGAATTATTCGCGTTGAATTCTTCGGTGACGAAATCGATGCCATTCGCTACGTTGACCCCGTAACAGGTAAAATCCTGCAAAGTACAACGGCTTTAAATATCTATCCAGCGCGCCACTTTGTCACGGCAGAAGATAAATTAGAGGCAGCTTGTCAAGGAATAGAACTCGAATTAGAAGACCGACTGGCAGAATTTGAAAAACAGGGTAAACTATTAGAAGCTCAGCGGTTGGAACAGCGCACTCGCTACGATTTGGAAATGCTGCGCGAGGTAGGATACTGCAACGGAGTCGAGAATTATTCGCGGCATTTAGCAGGGAGAAATGCGGGGGAACCGCCAGAATGTTTGATTGATTATTTCCCGAAAGATTGGATGTTGGTGATAGATGAATCTCACGTCACAGTGCCGCAAATTCGGGGGATGTACAACGGCGACCAAGCGCGGAAAAAAGTATTGATAGAACACGGTTTCCGCTTGCCCAGCGCGGCAGATAACCGCCCTTTAAAAGCAGAGGAATTCTGGGCAAAAGAGAATCAGTGCATCTTTGTTTCTGCTACGCCTGGGGATTGGGAAATGGAGATATCTGAAGGCCGAGTTGCAGAGCAAGTAATTCGCCCTACCGGAGTAATAGATCCGACAATTTTCGTGCGCCCCACGGAAGGACAAATTGATGATTTGTTGGGGGAAATTAAGGATAGAGTAAGTCGGGACGAGCGCGTTTTGGTGACGACTTTAACGAAGCGGATGGCGGAAGATTTAACCGAATATTTGCAGGAAAGGGGAATTAGAGTGCGGTATTTGCACTCGGAAATTCAGTCGATTCAACGCATCGAAATTATCCAAGATTTGCAGGATGGTAAGTTTGATGTATTGATTGGTGTTAACTTGCTGCGGGAAGGTTTGGATTTGCCGGAAGTTTCGCTAGTCGTAATTTTGGATGCGGATAAAGAGGGGTTTTTGCGATCGGGACGTTCGTTGATTCAAACGATTGGAAGGGCGGCGCGGCACGTTCAGGGACAGGCTATTTTGTACGCGGATAATTTGACGGATAGTATGGTTAAGGCGATCGACGAAACGGATCGACGCCGGGGGATTCAGCTAGCGTACAATAAGATGCACGGGATTACGCCGCAGCCGATCGCCAAAAAGCGATCGAGTAATGCGATTTTGGCATTTTTGGATGTGTCGCGCAAGCTGAATTCTCAGCAGTTGGAGGAGGTTTACGAACAGGTAAACGAGTTATCTTTGGATGAGATTCCTCAGTTAATCGGGCGGTTGGAAGCGCAGATGAAGGCGGCGGCTAAGAAGTTGGAGTTTGAGGAGGCGGGTAAATTGCGCGATCGGATCAAGCATTTGCGGGATAAGCTATTGGGACATTAAGGAAGAGTGGGAGGATATGATGTTCGATCGCATTACCTTCGATCCAAAAATTATGGGAGGAAGAGCTTGCATTCGAGGAATGCGAATTACTGTTTCTTTGGTAGTGAGTTTAGTGGCAAATGGGATGAGTGTAGAGGAAATTTTGGCAGCTTATCCCTATTTGGAAGCAGAGGATATTAAAGCTAGTCTCCAGTATCAACTCTCAACGTCAATGCTATGAATGCACCCACTCGTTTAGAGTTTCCCATTGCTAAGGCGCAATATCTCTTCAGCAGTGCCACGGAAGCAGGAGTAGGCGGAGATAAGCAGAAATTCTGGCGGGAGGTGATGGGGTTTGAGTCACCGGAGGCGATTCGAGACGCAATTATAGCCCAAATCTCGCTAGAATTGTTACAGCCAGTCGGACAGAATGACTATGGAGAACGCTACCAAGCTATTATTTTACTTACAGGGCGATCGGGAGTATCTTGGCAAATCCGTACAGGTTGGATTGTTTTATTTGGTGAAGATATTGCTAGATTTGTTACCGCATTTCCTCAACGCTTTGGGAGACAGCAATGAGCAAATTTCAGTTATTGGATGCAGTGACTTTAACCGAAGCAGTCGCCCTCGCTGATGGCGAGATTGCACCGCCACAAACAGCCGGGACAATTGTTGAGGTTTTCAAGAACGGTGAAGCTTATTTAGTAGAATTATTTGGGGGATGGGTGAAAGCAGAAGTTGGCGGGGATTTTGTGCCTGCAACTCAGGATGAACCGGGCGCATTTATGGAAACGATTGGTGTTGAAACAGTTTATCCGCATCAGTTGCAATTAGTAAAATCTGCCGATGAAATGATGGGGATTCGAGAGCATTTACTGTCGGTTTTAAATAATTTACCTGACGAGTTAGTGGCTGAAGTCTGCGACTTTGCGGAGTTTTTGCAGGAAAAACAGCAAAAAGTGCGATCGTATTAAGCATTTAGGTGAAGTGCGATCGCCTTTTTCCATTCTCCTATTTTTAGGGATGAAAAGGGCGATCGGACTTTTGATGAATTTACCTACATCCCTGTTTAATATTCCTCGTCCGAAGAGTCTTCAATCGAAAGACAATCTGGCGAATAGGGATCTACTCGTTGTCGCAGTTCAAGGTTCTCCTCCTCCAATGAATCTACCTTGTGTTGTAGTTCCTGGTTTTCATCTTGTAAGTAATCTACCTTGTGTTGTAGTTCTAGATTTTCCTTGCATTTTTGTTGATTCTCAATTTGAAGCAATTCGATAGTTTTGTCCTTTGTTTCGATTTTTGTAAGCAGAGTGCGGAACAAGTTTGCTATAGCAGAGAGTGCTATTTCAAATAGCTCACTGAGTTGTCTGTTTTCAGCAATTTGGATGTTAGCCATTAGCTTCTTTGACTAAGTGTTGGGTGGATTGATACTCGCAATTGCAACAAGTAGATTAGATACAGCTAAGCCAGCCAGTAAGCTGACTGGCTGCTGTCTAGGCTATTTTGTTCTCAGTTAATTTCCTGGTTGGGAGAGTGCTGATCAATCCACCCGAGAATGTCCTTATTAGCCATACCTTTGAAGTACGGTTTGTGTTTTATACCTTGACGCTCGGCTAGCTTCAAGGCCCTCGCAACAAGCCGACGCTCTGGCGGTGTCTTCCTTTGACTATCTTGATGAAGCTGATTAACCAGATGGGCTAACTCTTTAGCTTGAGGATGAGGAAGCAGTGCTATTACTAGCACTAGCGAATCTTTGTGTGCTATCATTTTCTTAGTTATTAAACAACAACGTGACGCATTTGTAATAAGGCGTCATCTTTTTTAGATTATAGCTACTAAAAATTCACATGACAAGTGTTTCTACTCCTAATTTTAAAATTAAATTTGATGTCAAACTCGTTGACATTGTTTTAGGAGTAGGGTATAATATGTAATTTTTTTATCTAACCGTTTTCAACAAAATCTAACCGTAATTAATGATTAAGCCGAATAAATCCTATAATATGAAAAATTGCCGCACAGTGTCAAGTGCTTTTATCCGAAAAATCCCAGCGCTGGGATTTTTGACTTGAAAAATTGTTGAGTTCGGGATTCTATGGCCACGATCGCTCCTCTCTCCCATTTCCTCTGCGTCAATAGCGATCGCCCAAAACATCCTCTTTCATTGTGGTACGGACGAGACGCCCGTACATGATTTGTGGTACGGGCGAGACGCCCGTACATCATCTGCGGTTGAAATATTCATTGACAACAAAAAGTGCGATCGCCAATCCCAGCGCTGGGATTAGATTTTAAACAAGGTTAAAATATTCATTAACCACAAAAAGGTCGATCGCCCAAAACACCACCAAAACAAACTACTTGCTCAATACCGCAGCATCCGAACTGCTAGCAAAAGCCGGACTAATAAACTCGTCCTTCTCTTCCAGCGTGATGTAACCCTTATCTACAGCTAGCTGCATCACTTCCTGAAGAAATCCTCTGAGGGTATTTAATACTTGAGTGCGATCGAACTCAAAATGCTTTTCCCAGCCCGAAGTTCCAAACTTGCTCAAAGTACAGCTAATGCGATCGTCCGTAGGTAGCAACGTAATAATAAACCAACTCTCAGAAAAAGTTATTACTATTTTTTGACCTTGTGATAGCTTAGCAATTTCCTTGGGAAAGTAATTGTCAATCATCATACAGATATCTGGATCTAAAAATACCTCTTTTTGAGCCTCACCTATTTCTATGAAAACTTTATGGTTGTATTCAAAACAGAAACATCGCCATCCCATTTCAAAATGAGAAAGCTCTCCCAATGGATCTTCAGGAGGATCTGCGTAGTTTTCTAAGAAACGCTCGGATAATTTAAAATTAAATTTTTGACTGCTATTCATCGCTGTTCATCCTAAACAATATAAAAACTTAATAAGTTGGGTTTCGTTTCGTGACCTCAACCCAACCTACTAATACCAAATTCGCGGTAAATTTGGCCTCTATTTCTTAGTCCGCGAAGGCGGACTTTGTTTGTGTAGTAGCGGTGGCAACCGCCGATAGAGGGAGTAATAAACTTACGGTGTCGGATTCGGATACTTAGCGTGCACCGCATTGATTTCCGCTACGATCTCCTTATCCAAATTCACATCCAAACTACCGATATTTTCCTCCAACTGTTCGAGACTGGTTGCACCGATAATTGTGCTAGTCACAAACCAGCGCGATCGCACATACGCCAAAGCCATCTGCGCCGGACTTATCCCATGTTTCCCCGCAATCTCAACATACGCTTTCACCGCATCATTCAGATTAGTTTTATCGTAACGCTGACCGAATCCCGCAAATAAAGCCAACCTTGAATTTTCGGGAATTCCCTTCAAGTATTTACCCGTTAACAGCCCAAATCCCAAAGGACTGTAAGCCATCAATCCCACATTCTTAAAGCGGCAAGTTTCTGCTAAATTTAGGTGAAAAGTCCGATTGCTCAAACTGAAAGCATTCTGAATCGAAACAACTTTCGGCAACCCGTGTTTTTCCGCCAACGTGCAAAACTCGCAAACTCCCCAAGGCGTCTCGTTACTCAAACCCAAATAGCGGATTTTTCCAGCTTTAATTAAGTCAGCAAATACCTCTAACTGTTCCAAAATTGGTACAGTTTCGTGTTCTTGGGCGATGTCGTAATCCGGCGCACCAAATAAGGGCACGTAGCGATCGGGCCAGTGGATCTGATAGAGGTCGATGTAGTCAGTTTGCAAGCGCTTCAGGCTGTCATTCAGGGCTTTTTCGACATTTGGGCGATCGATCTGATTTTTCCCTTCCCGAATCCACTTTAAGCGAGTGCTTCTGCCCGCCACTTTAGTCGCTATAATGACTTTATCCCGCTGCTGTTTCGCCAACCATTCCCCGATATATTCCTCGGTTTTTCCCTGAGTTTCCGCCTTTCCAGGGACAGGATACATTTCTGCCGTATCGATAAAGTTGATGCCTTTGGCGATCGCAAAATCGAGCTGTTCGGCCGCTTCTGCAACGGTGTTCTGCTGGCCATAAGTCATCGTACCCAAACAGATTTCAGATACTGATAAGTCACTGTCGCCTAGTTTTTTGTATTCCATGAGTTTGATTGCTGGAAAATTATCTGATTCTATATTACCGAAAAAGTTTTATTTAATTGACAACTCCAGAAAAGTGCGCGAGGCTTTCTCCTCTCTTCCTCTTTTCCTCTGCGCTCTCTGCGCCCTCTGCGGTAAAAAAGAAATTAAAATATCTCCGCACCTAAATGTTAATATAAATAATTCGTATCCCTCTGATGTATGAGTAGTCGCCCGCCAAAAGTTCCATTTGTCAACCTCTCCCTCCAACACCAACCAATCCAATCTCAAATAACAGAAACCCTTGGAAAAATTATCGAGCAAGGAGATTTTATTTTAGGTCAAGCCCTCGCCGAATTTGAAACAGCATTTGCAGCAGCTTCAGGAGTAAAATACGGCGTAGGAGTGGCTTGCGGAACAGATGCGATCGCTCTGGGACTCCAAGCTTGTGGCATTAATCCGGGCGACGAAATTATCATACCCGCTAACACTTTTATCGCCACCGCGATCGCCGTCCTCCAAGCCAAAGCTATACCTATTCTTGTAGATTGCGACCCGGAAACCGCCCTGATTGACCTCACAGCAGCCGAAACAGCAGTTACCTCGAAAACTAAAGCAATTATCCCAGTACACCTCTACGGTCAAATGGTATCGCCCCGGCAGCTTTTAGATTTTGCAAACCGCCACAATTTAATTATATTTGAAGATGCCGCCCAAGCGCACTTAGCCCACAGAGAAGGATACCGCGCGGGTTCCTTTGGAAAAGCAGCAGCATTCAGCTTTTATCCCAGCAAAAACCTCGGTTCTTTTGGCGACGGCGGGATGTTAATTACTAATGATGCAGAGCTCGCAGACAAAATGCGAACTCTCCGCAATTACGGAGCACCCAGCAAATATTTGCACACAGAAATCGGTAGCAACAGCCGCCTCGACAATTTGCAAGCCGCCGTGCTCAACGTTAAATTGCCTTACTTAGAAAAATGGAATCGCGATCGCGCCGAGGCCGCCCAGCACTACAATACTCTACTAGCACCATTGAAACACAAAGGCATTGTACCGATCGCCAACCACAGCAGCAGCGGTCACATTTATCACCTCTATGTTATCCAAATTACTGAGAAAAGCTCGTTAGCGAAGCCCTCGAAGAGGATCGACCGCAACACCCTCCAGGAAAAACTCGCCCAACACGGCATTGAAACAGGTATACACTATCCCGTACCTTGTCACCTGCAACCCGCCTACCAAAACTTAGGCAATCCGGGCGACTTCCCCCACGCAGAAACCCTGTGCCAACAAATTTTATCATTGCCAATGTATCCCGGATTGAGCAATACTCAGATCGAGCAAGTTGTTCGGGCGATCGTACTATCATTGAATTACTAAGAGGGCTATTTCATTCTCTTGTAGGGGCTGCCCCCCGTGGCTGCCCCAATCCCACCAAATGCCTAACAAATCGTGGATGGGTCGGGTCGCCATTCAGGGCACGACAAGAGTCAAAAGGCTGGTTTTCCTGAGAATGAAACAGCCCTGGAATTACTAATTGTTCATAAAACTTATGCTACAGGTGTTTCAAGCAGTAGGGTGCGGTTTTCAAAGCGTTTCTGTGGCGAATTAACAAATCTTTAACTCACAGTTTAAAACCCCAAAGCGTTGCGACTCCTGCGCGGCAATCTTAAAACTTCTCAAACCATGCACATCCAGCGCAAAATTCGCATTGTTTTCAAGCGATACCTCCTGGGGGAAGGTATCACGGTGCTCCTAGTGCTGCTGTACGCCCCCCTGCTAGTACATTGGTACGACGGCTGGCTCAACAAAAGCATCAGCCTCGAACACGAATATTTCAGCCACGGACTAATTGGTTTGCCCTACGCAGCTTATATTGCTTGGATGAACCGAAAGTGCTGGCGCAGCTTACCCAACTCACCGCATCCTTTGGGAGGCTTTTTGCTGGTACTAGCCACGCTTTTTTATCTGAGTCGCTTGAGCGATTTAGTAAATTTATCCCTGCCCGTAATGCTGGCCAGCATTTGCTTATCTTTAAAAGGAATTCCCGGCTTGCAATTGCAGGCGATGCCGCTTTTATTCGTATTTCTGGCCTCGCCAAACCACATTCCTTACCTTATAGAACCCTACGCCTTGCCATTACAGCAATTCATTGCTGAAGCATCAGGCTGGATATTAATTAAGGTTGGTATCAACGTGAGAGTGGAAGAAATTTATCTGTACGTAAACGAGCGCATTGTAGAAGTTGCTCCGCACTGTGCAGGCTTAAAAATGCTGTTTACCAGTCTTTACGTCAGCTTAATTCTGCTGGATTGGACGGGAGTTTGGAACTCTCGCAAAAAAAGCCTTTTGTTTTTAGTGAGTACATCCATTATTAGCATCACTTCCAACATTTTTCGCAATACTTTGCTAACCTACTTTCACGGAACCGAGAGAGAGGCGCTTTTTACTTGGCTGCACGCCGGATGGGGCGGAGATTTGTATTCTGCTTGTATACTAGGGTTATTGGTACTTGTCCTCAACGGGATGGAAAAGTATTTCCCAAGTCAGTCTGGCAATTAATGAAACAGATGATTTCAGCACAGAAACTACTGCGGCGGTATCAATTATCTAAAATTATGGTACTGGTGTTTTTGCTGGTATTAGTTGGGGCAGTAGCAATTCCCGGCTACGCGACGGGAAGATGGCCTTGGACAAACCCGCCAACCCTTGCCAACCTCAAGCAATTAAGAAGTGTCCGCCAAAACGGGATAAAAATTCCTGGGTGGCAGGTTATAGCCGTTCAGAATAACGTCCAAATTGGCGCTCACAGATGGTTAGTTCAAGAAATTAAAAATGATCGAACAATTGCCCTTTTATTGCTGTTGCCTCAAAATTACGCCAAAAACCAGCCCCAAGTGGAATGGCTAGATATCGATGGATTTCACCGGTGGCAAACCGATTCTCATCGCACTTTGAGGTTTACAGTTAAATTAGCACCAATACCCGGCCAGCCACCGCCTAATGTCGAGGCGAGGTTTTTCCGAAGCTGGACTCCCCAACAAACTTTTGCTGTCGTGCAGTGGTACGCTTGGCCTAATGGGGGTTCTCCAACAACCAGTCGCTGGTTTTGGGAAGACAGCATTGCTAGACTGTCGAACCGCCGCGCCTCTTGGGTTGCTGTCAGTATCATCCTTCCCATTCAACCGCAGGGCGACATTAAGATAGCTCAACCATTGCTGGAATCTCTTGCCGAAAGTGTCCAGGCTAAATTAATTACAGAAACTTTTCGGTTTCAGTAAGCACGTAGGTGCAAATAAATCGGCCTAGGGGGTGGGCGAGTTTTGCCACAATCAACTGCTTCCTAGTAAATATCCGGGTTCAACCCGCCCGAAAATATCTTATTGTTTTTTCTCCTCGCTATATTTAGATGAAACTTAAAAGTCAGACCCTTATTCAAAATATTACTTTGTTAAATCCTCGGAAAATGCGGGAAAAATCCACTATTAAAAATCGCCTCGCTTTTGGCTTGGCAGGTCTGCATTCAACTGCTTGGACTCTATCTTTTGCTGCTGTATTCTGGGGTTTTAATAGCAAAAATTTTTCGGAAACGGCTTTAGCTCAACCTGTTGTTCCAAGAGACGAGCGACTCGTGGCGCCACCGCCCTTGCGTGTACCGCCACCGCCGCCTGCCAATTTCAACCGGGATATTAACCCAGCTTTTCGGAATCGGCCCTACCGCCTGGGCCCGGGAGACCAGATTTCTGTTCAAGTTCAGCGCTTCCCAGAGCTAGGTTTTACAGGTGCAATCAGCCCTGAAGGGGTAATTGTACTGCCGCTAATCGGAACAGTAAATGTGCGTGGTCTTACTGTCGAAGAATCACAGCAGCGCCTCCGCGAGCGCTTTGGCCAATTTATCAAAAATCCTCAAGTCTCGGCTGCTTTGCTGGTTCAGCGCCCCGTAGTGGTGACGGTGACGGGGGAAGTGGCCAGACCGGGTTTTTATCCGCTGCAAACCCCCCAGCTTCCTGCGGCTTTGGCGGCGGCTGCTGGGACTAATCCTACGGCCCAACTGCGAGGGGTGCGGGTGCGGCGGACTCTGCCTTCCGGTGATGTCGCGGAGCAAGTTGTTGATATTTTGACACCGTTGCAAACTGGTATTGCTCCACCGGATTTGCGTTTGGAAGATGGAGATGCGATCGTCGTACCGTATAAACAGGTTACGCCCGATCGCAAATCGGATCAAGATTTAGCATCCAGGTACAGCCTCGCTGCTGCTGCTGTCCCCGTCCAAGTCACTGTCACCGGAGAAGTCAGCAAACCGGGTTTTTACACGCTTCCGGCGGGTTCTGGTCGAATTTCGGCTGCTTTGGTGACTGCGGGGGGAGTCACGGGAAAAGCCGATTTGCGGGAGGTGCGAGTGCGGCGGACGCTGATGGACGGCTCGTCTGTGGAGGAACCAATCGACCTCTACACTCCCCTCGCAAACGGTAACGATTTGTTCGATTTTCCTTTGGCATCGGGAGATGTGATTGTCATCCCGGAATTGGACGCTAGTACCAAAAACCTAGACTACGACAAAGCTCTGGTTTCGCGGTCTACTCTGATTAAGCCCAGGATCTACGTTCGAGTTTTGAGTTACGCTAGTGGTGGTTTGACCTCGTTCTACGTTGAAAATGGCAGCAGGTTTTTGGATGCTCTCAACAACTTGCCTGTTAATCTTGCTGACTTGCGGAAAATAGCCCTGATTCGGTTCGACGAAAAGCAAGGTAGAACAATCAACCGTTCGATAGATGCTAAAGCTGCTTTGGAGGGCAATGTTTCTCAGAACCCGATGCTCGAAGATAATGATGTGATTGTTATTGGTAGGAATTTGGTAGAGCGCATTGGTTATGTACTAAACACTTTTACTCGACCATTCCGCGATACTTTGGGATTTATTCTGTTCTTTGAGCAGTTGAGAAATGGAGTAACAGATTTGTTCGGCCCGTCACGTAATGATAGGTAGTCATACTATTTTTGATTTTCGATTTTCGATTTTCGATTTGAGATGGGGAATGACTTATGCAATATGGGTTTAGCTCGCAGACCGAAAGTTCTAAGGTTTTTGGGGGATTTGTAGAATTAGTCAGCAATCATTAGTTATCGTTAACAATTAGCAATCTAAAATCTAAAATCTAAAATCTAAAATCTAAAATCGTCATGACTTTATCCGTTGTTAAACGTTATTTAATTGCTTTCGACCAATACAAGTGGGTGGGACTGGCTACTCTCGCGGTGACTGTGGGGGTGTCGGGAGTAGTTGCTTTGCAGCCAACTCCGCGGCCCGTTTACGTTGCTGTAGGTACGCTGGGCTACGACAGGCCGAAGGTGATTTTTTCATCGACTACTACTAAAATTCAACAGGAAGGACAAGAAATAACTAAAGATATGCTGCTGGATAGAAGGGTGGTTGAAGCAGCAGCAGAAAAACTCATCAAACCCGAAGAAAAATTAAACAAAAAAGAAGCGAAAGAAAAAATACAAGCTTTGGCTGAAAAGCTGGGGAAAGACGTGCAGATAAAGATGCCAAGTAAGAATAATGACCCCAGCGCTTTGATTCAAGTATTGTACAAAAATGCCGATCGCAAAAAAGCAGAAGTGGTACTAGAGGCGCTGATGATCGAAATGGTGGCTCGCAGCAAAACTATTAATACTTCTAGACTGCGTGAGACGATCGCCCAAATTAACGAGCGTTTGCCGAAAGTAACTCAGGAACTTAGAGAGACGGAAGCAAAACTTGAAGCCTACGAAAAACGAGAAGGAACTTCAATTTTAGCAGCTCAGAGCGGTGCTTTGCCGCTAGCGATTACCAACAGCCAACAGCAGCAGCGGCAACTCCGCGTGCAGTTGGGAGGAATAGAAGCTCAAATTAACAGTTTGCAGGATCGCTTGGGATTGAATGTGGAGCAAGCTTACGTCGCTCAAGCACTCTCTGCCGATCCAATTATTGCCCAACTGCGAGTGCAATTGTTTTCGATCGAATCTCAGCTCAAAATTCTCCGCAGCGACTTGCAGGAGGAACACCCGAAAATTGTAGAATTGCTCAAACAAAAACTTGCTTTTGAGCAGCAGTTGCAGCAGCGGCAATCTGAGGTACTCGGCGGTAACGGGGTGGCGGCTCCGCTCAGAAGTGCCGCTCGAATTCGGGTAGACTCTTCTTTAGATCCGGCCAGACAGCAGTTAGCTCAAAGTTTGATTGCTTTGCAAACGCAGCGGGATACTGTGCAACAGCAACTCCAAGGAATCGAGAAAACTGAACAAGAATTGCGTCGGGAACACGCGACAATCCCCAACAAGCAGTTAGAACAAGCGCGGTTAGCCCAGCAAGTGGCGTTCAAAAAAGCTCTCTACGATAAGATGCAGTCGGCTTTGGTAGATGCTGAGGCGGCGGTAGCTGAGACAACGGGGAGTTTGACAATCGCCCACCCTCCCAAAACTGATGACGTTGAGTCAAACAAGAGAGGTTTGCCCGTGATGCTGGCGGTGGGCGGATTTGTGGGATTGCTGCTGGGCGGGGGGTTGATATTTTTGTTGGGGATGCTCAACGGCAAGTTTTACAGTTGGGAAGAAGTGCGGGCGGCTTTGGTGGAAAAAGAGGTGCCGATACTGGGAGTTTTGCCTGAAGTGACGGTGTTTGATTCCTACGCCGATGAAATGCCTTTGGCCCTGGAGGCCAATTCTCCCTATTTGGAATTTTACGAGCGGTTGCGTACTAATTTGCGCCGGATTGGGGACAAACCGGTGAAGGTGGTGTTGTTGACTTCGGCGGCGCCTTTGGAGGGGAAAAGTTTTAGTGCTTACAATTTGGCAATTGCATCGGCTCGATCGGGTAAACGGACTTTGCTAATTGAAGCAGATTTGCGATCGCCTTCTAACGTTGAATCTTTGAAAATTTCTGCTGATCCTTTGGCGGCGGTGGAACCTTTGCACTATTACGGCAATATTAGCGAGTGCGTCCTTTTGGTTCCAGAGGTAGAGAACCTATACGTCGTGCCGAGTCCCGGCTTTTTGCGACAAGCCTCCGCCGTACTAGAATCAAGCGAAATGCGGAGATTGTTTGAGGATGTTCGCAACCGCTTTGATTTTGTGGTTGTGGATTCTCCGGCTTTGAGCGAGTGCAACGACGCGCTGACGCTGGAACCGTACACGGACGGTATGATTTTGGTGGCGAGGCCTGGTTACACTTTGTCTAGTATGTTGTCTGAGGCTGCGGATCAGTTGCTGGAATCTGAGGAGGACGAGTCGCATAAATCTGGGCCGCGGCTGTTGGGAGCGATTATTAACGGTGCTGATATTGCGGTGAAGTTCCGCAATGATATTGATATTGATGAATGGGAGTTGCCTTTGAGTGCGATCGGCGATCGCGCGATCGAAGTGCGATCGAGGCAATTACCGCAGCACTCAAAGCCTAAAAATAAGGCTATTAATAGTAAATTGAGATAATTTATCTGGCTTGATTCTTGTAAAGCAATCCTCAAGAAAATGTGAATGTTTTTTAGGTGCAACCTAAGCAGGTTAAGCCGAAAGCACCGTTAACAGCCCGTCGATTTTAGATTGGGAATTGATATAAATTCTGGTTGCTTTGGAATGATTAAACCGCAGAGGACACAGAGAACACAGAGTCAGAGAACAGAGAGATGAATCATTTCTATGCTATTAGATTTTAGATTTTAGATTTTAGATTGATATCAATTCTGGTTGCTTTGGCCTGATTAAACCGCAGAGAACACAGAGAACACAGAGTCAGAGAACAGAGAGATGAATCATTCCTAGGCTACCGAATTTGACATTAAAAATTGACTCCACAGATTCATCTGGGAGCGTAAACATTAATCTAAAATTATACACTTGTCAACAGTCAACAGTCAACAGTCAACACTCATTACTTGAAAATGTGTCATCGCACTATTGATTGGATTCCGGGCGTTTGGAGTGTTTACTCTGGATAAACTGTTCCAAATCGGCGATCGCATCTTCAAAATCCGACAAATTAATTTTCGCAGGTCTAGTCTTCTTCGGCAAACTCGAAGACTGACTCGAAGACTTAGCCGGAGGCGGTGGAGATTTAGGTTGTGCAGCTTGAGTGCTGTTCGATTCTATAGAATCGAACAATTCATCCAGGGACTCAAAAAATGATTGAGCCGAGGCCCGGCGTAAATCTTTCTGGTCGTCGTCATCCGTCATAAGCCACTCCATAGGGTCTAAAATTTGCCAACAAAGTCTGTGCGCCCCGGCGCGTGCAGATATTAGACATGAAAACCGACTAAAACAAGCAGGAGGACAGAATTTAACCGGGCGATGGGAATGCCTGTGGCTGAACTTGCTGCCCCATATAAAACCTGCAGCGGGCATTGTCAGCCTTCAAACTATATTTAACTCTACACCCGCCTACTGAGTGATTTGAGACTTTGTGTAGACCCAGCTCAAAATCATCGACCCTGAAAAAATCTCAGTTACGGCTCTTTCGTTGTCTAATTAACCCTAGTCTAGTCGAGAATAAGGAAACAGGACTTATGCAACTATTACCGCTGTTCAAGGGTTGCGATGGGAACGCGCCAGCTCGAAAGGACGGAAATACGGTGTTTTTTGCTTGAGTCCTAAGATTTCAAAGGCATTAGGAGATTTTAAGGTGACTCAGGGATTTGATTACGATTTAGCAATTATCGGCGCTGGCGTGGGCGGACACGGCGCGGCCATACACGCGGTTAGCTGCGGGCTGAAAGTGGCAATTATCGAAGCAGGGGACATGGGGGGGACTTGCGTCAACCGCGGCTGCATTCCCTCGAAGGCGCTGTTGGCGGCTTCCGGGCGGGTGCGAGATTTGCGGAATGCCCACCACCTGAAGACTTTGGGCATTCAGTTGGGGAGTGTGGATTTCGATCGCGGGGCGATCGCCAATCACGCTAATACTATTGTTAGCAAACTTCGTGGCGACTTGACCAACAGCCTCAAACGTTTGAACGTGGATGTCATCCAAGGTTGGGGCAAAATTGCCAGTGCTCAAAAAATTACCGTGGAAACCGATAAAGGCGAGAAAACTATTACCGCCAAGGATATTATTCTCGCTCCCGGTTCGATTCCCTTCGTCCCCCCTGGGATAGAAATTGATGGCAAAACTGTTTTTACCAGCGATGATGCTGTCAGGTTGGAATCGCTGCCGAAGTGGATTGCAATTATTGGCAGCGGTTATATCGGTTTGGAGTTTTCGGATATTTACACAGCCCTGGGCTGCGAAATTACGATGATTGAAGCTTTAGACCAATTGATGCCGACTTTTGACCCGGATATTGCTAAGTTAGCAGAACGAGTCTTAATTGCACCCCGCGATATTGAAACAAAAGTAGGTGTTTTGGCGAAGAAGATTACTCCGGGTTCGCCGGTCATTATTGAATTAGCTGATTTCAAAACTAAGGAAGTTGTCGAAGTTTTGGAAGTAGATGCTTGTTTGGTAGCAACTGGCCGAGTTCCGGTGAGCAAGAATTTGGGGTTAGAAACTGTTGGCGTGGAAACGATGCGCGGTTATATCCCAGTTAACGATAAGATGCAGGTTTTGGCGGCGGGAGAACCGGTGCAAAATTTGTGGGCGATCGGCGATGTTAATGGCAAGATGATGTTAGCGCATTCTGCGTCTGCTCAGGGAATTGCCGCAGTGGAAAATATTTGTGGCCGTGCCCGCGAAGTTGACTATTTGAGTATCCCGGCGGCGGCGTTTACTCACCCGGAAATTAGCTATGTGGGGATGACGGAACCTGCGGCCAAAGAGTTAGGAAAAACGGAAGGGTTTGATGTCGGTTCTGTCAAGAGTTATTTTAAGGGAAATTCTAAGGCTATTGCTGAAGGTGAAACTGACGGTATGGCTAAGGTGATTTACCGGAAAGATACTGGAGAGTTGTTGGGAGTTCACATTTTCGGTTTGCACGCTGCGGATTTGATTCAGGAGGCGGCAAATGCGATCGCCCAGCGCGATTCTGTGAACACTTTAGCATTCCGAGTGCACACTCACCCGACGCTTTCGGAAGTGTTGGATGAGGCTTTCAAACGGGCTGCTGGAGCGGGTAGTCATTAATCTGTAGGGGCAGTGTCTCGATTAGTGTCAACTTAAGTCTAAACCCTTGAGAAAACTCGTTTGCATTCCAGTCTAGATCCCCCTAAATCCCCCTTAAGAAGGGGAGTAGGGGTTGACTTTGAAATCCATTTCACCCCTTTTTAAAAGGGGCTTGAATGCTCTTATCCCCCCCTTATTAAGGGGGGCTAGGGGGGATCGAAAGCCTATCGGAGCAACAAAAGACTGGTACTATGTTTGACGTGTTTGTTGACACCAATGTGCGATCGTGACCGCCCCTTTTTGAGAATTGTGTTTAAATGGAACTGAATCAACGCAAAGAATTATTTAGCAAGGCTTATGTCCGTGCTGTGGCGGCAGTGGCCGGCTGTTCTGTAGATCGACCTGAGAATGATTATGATAGCGTGGATCTCTGTATCAAGGCGATCGGCAGCGATCCAATGCAACCGCACCGCCTCGAATTGCAGTTAAAATGTACTTCAAGAGATGTACTCGATGCTGAATCTGTGCGATATCCGCTCAATGTCAAAAATTACAACGACTTGAGAGTCACTGCCTTTATTCCCCGCCTGCTGGTTGTCGTTTTAGTACCGGAAAATATAGGGGAATGGATACAACAGTCAGAACAGGAAATGTTGCTTAGACATTGTGCCTATTGGGTATCGCTGAGGGGAATGCCTGAAACTAGAAATATAAATCGCATTACTGTTGAATTGCCCCGCCGGAATCACTTTACTCCACAGGCTCTTGAGTCAATTATGCAGCGTATTAGCAAAGGAGGTTTCCCATGAAAGTAACTGTACGGGATTTGGAAGTTTTCAAAAGTTTAGATGTGAATGTAATTATAGCATATTTACAAAAAAATGGCTGGCACGAACACAGCCGAATTTACGACAATAAAGGAGCGATTTGGGTCAAAAAAAATGATGCAGGAGATGTGTTTGATATCGGGCTACCTTTGACAAGGGAGTTTGCGGATTATCCAGCTCGGATGGGAGATGCTATCAAGACGCTGGAAGTGTCAGAAAATAGTTCTCAGTTAGAGATTTTAAGCGATTTAATTACTTCGTTAGACAATACTGAGATTCAGGGATTTGTTGTGAAAGTCGATCGGGAAGAAGGGGAGAAATTTGGTAAGGTTGCGATGATGGGATTTGTTGTGGGTAAGTTGCAGAAAATCTATCTCGAATTGAAAGAAAATGATTTCAATTTGGCACGGGAAGCTTATCAGGAAAGAATTCCCGTCACTTGCGGCGGCGATTTTGTCAAAGAGGGCGGATACTTTGCTGTGAAAAATCTGCGGGAGTTTGCTTTGATGGTGGAGGAAGCTAAAGGAGATGAAATTGCGAGCGCAGTTATTTAGACTGGCGGTAGAGTGCCGATCGCATTTTGGGCTAATTCTAGAAATTGCTCGCCGCAGTTAATTTGCTCTGCCGCTTGCTCGACAGTGACAGTATCAAGTCCCCCGTAATCCCCACTATTTCGCAAGTCTTGAGCATCGATTAAGAATCGGTGAAACTCAGCAGGAAGTCTTCCTGTGCGGGCAAATTCTCGGCCAAAAGCTCCAATTACTGCAGCATGGCTGGAAAATGACATTCCTTCGCCATCTAAAAATGCCTCAGCAATGTAAAACATGGCATAATAAGCGCGAGATGCTGCATAGTCTGGGAAACCATTATTTAGTAATAGCTTTGCCGCCGATAGACTTTGACGAGCTTTCAGAAGCAAGTCTAATTGTTCGGGTTTCATAAAGCTATTCCCTCTTTACGAATGTTCCTCAATAAAGGCCCGTTGTAATGTATAAATCGCTGTTCGTCCATAAACAGACAGCTAATCACTTCATCATTTTGGAGCGACAAATCGGCTCGAATGTGGCTGGTTCTTTTAATTTCTTCGCCTGGGTTTACTTGCCCTTTGAGGACGACTAAAATATCAATGTCAGAGTCGGGGCGTGCATCGCCTCTGGCTTGGGAACCGTAGAGTACCATTTGGGTGAGGCGATCGCCGTAGAGTTGCTCGAAGTGCGATCGAAGTTGCATCAGTATGTTCTTAAGTTTATCGTTAATGGTCATATTTGTGATAAATTATTTAAGGTCGATATATCCTCTGTGCTAAAATTCCTGTCTAGGAACAGGATTAAGCATAAACCAGGTGCGAGGTGATTTCAAGTCAAGATTGGACATTTCCAGAAGCAGCTAGCCAGAAAATACCCGAATCCTGGGGCGATGCACAGCCAAACAAAAAGAAACCTGGTTGGCGGTGGCGAGATCCAACAAATCAGGGAAATGGTGTAAGGATTGACAAAGGGGATGCAGATAGCAGTTTTCCTTCTCAGCAGGTAGACCACGTTATTCTTAGAAAAGACGGTCAAGTTATCGGTAAAAATGGTCAACCCATCGCAGGTAGCATCAAAAATAATCCCACAGAAGCTCACATCCCTTTAGATGAATGGTTGCAATGGCAAACCTGGTACGCACCTTAGTCAAGGAGAAAGTTGTATGGTAAAGTATCCGAAAATGAGAGAGGAGTTGTTAGAAACTCTCCGCAGTTTGGCAGATAGAGAATATCAACATAAAGTTTGGCTAGAGAGCGATTATCCGCCCGGAATTGAGTCCGACAGTTTTGATGAGGCGGTTCATTTTCTTTACGACGATACTGTGTTGGCAGAAAACCCGGATGCGGCGATCGGAGTAATTATTGAAGATGAAAAAGAAGCCCGTTTGATCTCAGCAGTTTGTCAGGCTATAGACTTAGTTTTTGAGGCGTTGGGGACAGAAGCTTCTGATGAGGAGTATATTAAATGTTATGAGTGGACAAGCGTAGTTGAGGCGGCATCGAGAGCGTTGCAGGCGATGGAAATTAAATCGCAGGAAGCGGTTAAGGTTTAAGTTAAAGTGCGATTCCCGACGGGATAGCTACCCTTCACGCACTTTAGGCAGAATGGCTGCAAATCTGGCTAAATTTTGGCAACCACAAAAGGGGATTCGAGATCGACGAGCGACCAGTTTTCATCAATAATTTTGAGATTGGTATCTAAAATCAGAGTCAGTTCGCCAATTTCATCATCGCCATCATCGCTAACCAGGTTGTTTTCAACCGCAGATAAATCGGCTTTGAGTAAAAATTTAAGTTTAATCCAGTGAGAAGTGGAATGCTTGTTGATGATATTCGTGCCGATCGATCGCCCGATCAACTCAGCACAGATTGGATGAATGAAAGCTATCTCTTCATAAAACTTATTACTATCCCAATAACCGCGTATTTTGTAATTGCAGGACTCTAGATGTTTCTCTATGACGTGATTCAGGGCGATCGGTGCTAATAGTTGAGCAAGTTCATCCCAACTTTGGTGATTGGTCACAGTTACTGCATTCATCAGATTCCATTGGGTTGTCTGCGATCGGGATTATTTCGTTATACCAAATACCCCACTCCGATTTTCTCCTACTCACTATAGTTTGTCTTATCAATGGTTGTCAAAGCGGTAAAAATCCCCTATGGTGTTGGAGAAAAAGAATTAGTGATACTCAAAAAAAGAGCGATCGCACCTCAACAATAGAAGGGCGATCGCCACGAGCGGTTTACATTTTTTCTTATTTCACTCCTGGGAATTGGCAATCAAGCTGCCAACTACAGAAAACGAGGGGTTTCAGACTAGAACCTAAAAACTGTCCGGACTATTGATATAAGAACGGTACTTAGTTGTAGCTTCGCTAGCTTAATAATCGGCTTACTTACAAGTTACTTTGGTCAGGTACATTGTACATTTTTCACAAAATTCCCATTCAGAAGTTTTTGGATTCCACTGCATAGTGCCGACGGTACTATCACGAGCAAAATCTAAACTTACGGCTTGGGTATATTGATTTGCCTTGCAAAAAGCATTGGCGCCTTGCTGACGTGCTCTTTGATTTAGCCCACTAGCGCCTTTTACTACTACATCAACAGGAATATTCTCTCCTTCGGTTGGATTGAGAAAAACACGGATGTCTTCACTGCTTTGGGCTTTTGTTGGGAGGTTAGAAGCAAGGGTCGAAATAGTTAAACCTATAACGAAAAAAACACCGAAAATTCGTTTCATACTTTTCATAACTGTTGAGTGGAAATCTTTATGTAAATATCATCTGCAAAAACTTCCTTTTTGCCAGTCGGAAAAAGTCGGTAATTAAACAACCGACTCAAATAGGAAAAAGTAGGAAAAAGTCGGATACAATCAGTAAAACTCTAATAACAAAGCAACCTATGGACGTTCAAGAAGTCTTAAAACTTGCCGACGACCTAGTTTTTATCAATACGGGAAAACACTTAGATAATCTGGAAGAGGTGATACTGCGGGGAACTTTACAAGGTCTGAAATACTCAAAAATAGCCGATGAATCTCACTGTACTGAAGGTCACGTCAAGGATATTGCATCTGAATTATGGAAGCTACTATCAGAAGTATTAGGCGAAGAAGTCAATAAAGCAAATTTTAGAGTTAGATTGGAGCAAGTAAAATTATCAAATCCCTGGAACTTCAATAATAAAGACTGTGTACACATTGGTAACGTCAACGTCTGTGAAAATAGTTCACAGTCACCAAAATTCCCCAACTCACCAATTGATGAAGAACCTCTAAACAAAGGCAACACTGAACCAAAATTGCGTCAATTCTTAGCTGAAATGCCTAAGTCGGGAATTTTCTACGATCGCACATCCGAACTCACCACCCTCAAAGAGTGGATTCTACAAGAAAACACCCGCCTACTCGCCATACTAGGCATAGTCGGCATTGGCAAAACCGCACTCGCCGTACACCTAGTAGAACAAATCAAACATGAATTTGATTTCATCATCTGGCGAAGTCTCGCCACATCTCCACCCCTGTCAATACTTCAAAAAAATATAATTCAATTCTTCTGTAGGGGCGGCGCCCCCGTGCCCGCCCCAAACGCCGACGGCGTGCCCGCCTTCGGTAGGGGCGGCGCCCCCGTGCCCGCCCCCTCCCCAGAAGAAGGGGCAACCACGGGGGGTTTGCCCCTACTGAACTACTTGCAAAAATACCGCTGTCTGCTGATACTCGATGACGTACAAATGGTAAATAGCAGCGGACAACTCGCTGGCAATTATAAACCTGGATATGAAGATTACGGCACACTCTTCAGACAGGTAGGAGAATTATCTCACAACAGTTGCTTAATCCTGATAGGGTCGGAAATACCCAGAGAAATCGCCGCATTAGAAGGCAAAAACCAGCCCATTCGCTCATTACAACTCAATGGTTTAGGTGCTGAAGCGGGGGAAATCCTTAGAGAAAAAGGTTTAACTGAAGATGCAAAATTTTCCGAACTAATTGAACAATACAGAGGCAATCCCTTGTGGTTAAAAATAGTTGCTACAATGATTCAAGATTTGTTTAACGGCAGCCTATCGGAATTTTTGTCGGAGGATACACTATTTTTAGGTGATTTAGAATCTTTACTGCATCAGCCATTTAATCGCTTATCCGAGTCAGAAAAACAGGTAATGTCATGGCTAGCGAGTGAAACCGCGCCAGTTTCCCTCTCAAAAGTGCCAGAGAATCTGCAATTATCTCGATCGCACTTTTTGCAAGTGATGCAATCCTTGGGACGGCGTTCATTAATTGAGAAAATCCCGGAGGGCGATCGCACATTTTTTACCCTTTGCCCGATACTAAAAGAGTATGTCAAAACTAACTATTCCCGCCCAAACATAGAAAAAGAAGCCCGATCGCCCTTATAATATCCTTAGTATTGGGAAGCCAAAAACCATGTCACTCACACAAACCCAAGTAACCTATACTGAAGCTCTGGCGAATCTTGATGAATTGTGCGAACAAGTCATCAGCGATCGCGATGCCATCATCATCACCCGCAAAGACGGCGAAAACGTAGCCTTAATTGCCGCTGACGAGTTGGCAAGCTTACTGGAGACATTACACCTGCTGCGATCGCCCAAAAACGCCGATCGCTTGTTAAGTGCCCTGAAACAGGCAAAAGCCAGAACAGCCCAACCTCAGACTGTCAGCGAATTATCTTGAACTTAGAAATGTGCGATCGACCTTTTGGTAAAATTTGGGAATGCGCGATCGACCTTTGTTTATTGAATTGGCTTTTCAGTCCTCTTTTAGAGGACTTTTGCTATGAGACGGGGGTTTTCAACCCCCGGCGGACTTGCGGGTTAGCGAAGGGATTTTGGCGGCAAAATGTGCGATTCCCTACAGGATAGCTAAGCTTCACGCACTTTATCAACATTTTTTTATAATGGAATCCAATCCAATTTATCAATCCATTCTTCAGCTTCCGAAGTCTCCCAAACTATCACAATTTCTTCTGCCCATCTGCCTAAACTTGCACTTGGACGCACCCAAAACAGTCCCCAAATTTGTCCTCCCGTTGCCCAATATTCCTCCAAATGTCCAGGAATACTTTTGCGGTTATCCGTTACCAATAGCCTTTGCGATGATTCCAAATAGCTGATGATTTCTGGATCGAGGGTTCCTAATGGCGGTGCATTTGCGTCGCCCACCCGCAAAATATCTATCTCCGGCTGGAGTTTTAAGACAGCACTTTTAAGCTTAGGCGGCAAATTTTCATCGAGTAAAAAACGAATTTTCACTTGAGTAGAAGTAACTCCTGTTCTCGCTGTGCTTTGATTGCTCTTACACGCTTTACTACATCAGAAGGTTCCTTAGCCAACCATTCCTGATAGCGTTCTTCCCGCCACTTCGCCAGCCGCAACATATAAGCATCCATCTGCCTCCGATTTTGCAGATAATAAGTTAGCGTTGCGTAAATTTTCTCTAAATTCAAACTTGGTAATTCTTCCAGAATTTGGTCTGGCGAATATCCATCCAAGTAATATTTAATTACATCGTCAATGCCGATCCGATGTCCTTTGATGCGGATGTCATCGGGGTCGAGAAATTCAAAATAGTCTTCTAGTTGCATCGGTTTATCTCCGAATACTTAGTTAATCGCATTTTATCATAAATGGAAAAGGGCGATCGACCTTATATAATAGAAACTTGTTACGATCGCCCTTTATCCCCTTATCATGCTTCAAATCCGCCGTCGTCCCCCCAGCACATCCGTCTCCGTACTCTACTTAGGCAGATCGCACAGCAGATTCAGCAAAATTTTCTTCATCTTTGTCGCTCAAACCAGTTCCAAATTCAGTATATTGTCGCACTTGAGGATGCCTAAAACCGAGTACAATATCTTCTTTAGGAACACCTGCAGCCAATAAATCAGTCGCCACTCCTTCTTCAGTATCATCATATTGAATCCAGATTTTATCGCCGATTAAATTGATGTGGATTGGTGTGGCGTGAAGGTAATTGTCATCATTCCAACCTATATCCAAAACTAAATATCCTCCTCGTTCATCATCAAATAACAGTTGAGAATGATAGCCGTCAGGTATAGTATTGCGGTATTTAGCGTGTTCCTGAAGTATGCTTTTGATAATTTCTTGGTATCTCAATCGGGTATCCATTGAAGTATTTCCTCACTTTTTACATCAAAAACAATCAGTTTAACAATTTGATTTTTTAATAACACTTGCCCTAGTTCTATGGTAAATACGCTCTTAAAAGCAGGCTTAGAAATAGCAAGATAGAGTTTTCTATCGCTCTGCATTTCATTAAGCACTTGGTGGTAAAGAACGTACTGTCCCAAAGCCTGTTCCAAATCTTTTACATCCGATCGTCCTACAAAACTCTTGACCTCAACAACTATTTTTTGGGTGTCTTTTTCAGCATTAATTAGACGTTCTGCACCCAAGTCAGCAGATAAACGCTTGCGACCAATTTGCATGGAAAATGGATCGTGAGTAATTGTCCACCCATCCTTTTGCAAGGCACGCTTAACTGTATCGTGATAAATATCTTTAGCTGGCACGCATTAGCTCTCAGGCTAGGAGGATTTACTGTAACCATTATATAATAGGTTGAAACTTGTTGCGATCGCGGTAAGGTATAAATCCCCAGCCTAAAAACCTCGCTGTCAACTGTCAACTGTCAACTGTTTATCCCCCTATCATGCTTCAAATCCGCCGCCGTCCCCCCAGCACATCAGTCTCCGTACTCTACCTCAGCTACCAAATCGCCGTACCCGACGCCGAACCTCAGCACATCCTCGAAGAAATCGTCTGGGAAAAAGAAGCTGAAGTAGCCCAAAAGCGCGATCGCACCCCGTTAGCCGATCTTCACAAAAAACTCCCGTTTGCACCGCCCATCCGCGACTTTCTTGCCGCCCTTAAAAACGGCAAAACCACACCCGCTATCATCGCCGAAGTTAAAAAAGCTTCCCCCAGCAAAGGCGTAATTCGCGAAGATTTCGACCCGGTGGCGATCGCCCTAGCTTACCAACAAAACGGCGCCAGTTGCATCTCCGTACTCACCGATGAAAAGTTCTTTCAAGGCAGCTTTGACAACCTCGCTAAAATCCGTGCCGCCGTCGATTTACCCTTACTTTGCAAAGAGTTTATTATCTATCCCTACCAAATTTATCTCGCCCGCATTCACGGTGCCGATGCTGTACTTTTAATCGCAGCTATTCTATCTGACAAAGACTTACAATACTTTGTGAAAATTGTCAAGACATTGGGCATGACAGCTTTAATAGAAGTTCACACTCTCGAAGAACTCGATCGAGTATTAACCCTAGAAGGCGTCAACCTAATCGGCATCAACAACCGCAACCTAGCAGACTTTTCCGTCAGCCTAGAAACAACCGGTCAACTATTAGCCGATCGCCAAACCGAAATTCAAGCAAAAGGCATCCTCATCGTCAGCGAGTCAGGAATCCACACTCCCGACGACCTAGCTAAAGTTGCCAGCGCCGGAGCAGAAGCCGTCCTCATCGGCGAATCTCTGGTCAAACAGCCCGATCCGGGCGCCGCTTTAGCCTCGCTGGCCGATCGCCCTCCCAGCCTGTGAAAGGCGAGACCGCTTGACAAAGCACCCTTAATTCTGATAAAAAGTGATTAAGTAGGTAAATAATGAGAATTTCTAGCCTGCATCGACTCAAGCGCTACTGTAAAAAAGAAATAGCACTGAAAGCTATATTGCATAGAAATATTTTGCCAGAAAGCAATTAAATCTATTCTGTAAGCCTGTCGATCGCAAGATTTAGCGTGTCCAACGCACCCAGCCCCGAATATTCGATCGGCAAAGCAGGGGTTATTGTACGGTTAGAAAACAAATAAAAAATCGGGCATCTAATGTTCACCGTGATGCCTCATGCAATTGCAATGGGGTATCGGTTCGCTGAGGTATATTAGCTTTCATGGAGCCAATCCCCCTTCCTTCGTACATTCATTATGAATTGCTACTTCAATTGTTAGAGCGCAAAACGATGTTTGCTGTCAGTCCACAATCGCCGCAGCAGCAACAAGTGCACCAACTTATTATTACACTGCGTAAAGCCCTTGCCATTCAAAAGCAATTAGAACAAAGCTGCGAGCGATCGAACTTAGCGGTAGAACACCGCTGGTCTCTAAATGAAATTAACCACAAGGGAGTTAAAAGTTAAAAAAGTTAGAGTAGCGACGTGACGGATCGTATTTGATTTATTCTATATAACTCCCACCGAAAAACTTAGGACAATATCATGGACAACAAATTAATGCTGATGATTCCCGGCCCGACGCCGGTGCCTGAAGCGGCATTGTTAGCGATGGCAAAACACCCGATGGGCCACCGCAGCAAGGAATTTGACGCGATTTTTGCAGAATGTACCGAAAACCTCAAATGGCTGCACCAAACTAAAAGTGACGTGCTGAGTTTAACGGTTTCTGGTACCGGCGCGATGGAAGCTGGGATAATTAATTTCTTGAGTGCGGGCGATCGAGTTTTAGTCGGCACCAACGGCAAATTTGGCGAACGCTGGGCCGAAGTCGCCGAAGCTTACGGTTTAAACGCCGAAATTATTAAAGCCGAGTGGGGCCAACCCTTAGACCCCGAAAACTTCCGCGAAAAACTCGAAGCAGATACAGAGAAGCAAATCAAAGCTGTCATCATCACGC
The DNA here is from genome assembly GCF_036702415.1 of Microcoleus sp. D3_18a_C4. Taxonomy (NCBI): domain Bacteria; kingdom Bacillati; phylum Cyanobacteriota; class Cyanophyceae; order Oscillatoriales; family Microcoleaceae; genus Microcoleus; species Microcoleus sp. D3_18a_C4. The sequence goes on from NZ_JAUBTI010000046.1 coordinate 42,988, forward strand.
ACTCGGAAACCTCTACCGGCGTCCTCAACGACCTCGAAACCATCAACCGCCACGTTAAAGCCCACGGTGAAGCTTTAATTATGGTTGATGCTGTCACTAGCTTAGGCGCTGTCAATATTCCGATGGACGCTTGGGGAATCGATGTCATTGCTTCGGGTTCTCAGAAAGCTTACATGATTCCTCCAGGTTTGGGTTTTGTGGCCGTCAGTCCCAAAGCTTGGGAAGCTTACAAAACTGCAAAACTGCCCCGCTATTATTTGGATTTGGGCAAATATAGCAAAGACGCTGCCAAAAATACCACTCCTTTTACTCCCCCTGTCAATATGTTTTTTGCCCTGCAAGCATCGCTGCAGATGATGAAAACAGAAGGGTTGGAAAATGTTTTCGCGCGGCACAAACGGTTGATGACAACTACTCGCGCTGCTGTAAAAGCTTTAGGTTTGCCGTTGTTTGCTGCTGACGATGCCGCCAGCCCTGCGATTACTTCGGTTATGCCGCCAGAATCCGTAGATGCTCAAAAAGTGCGGACTTTGATGAGAAAGAGATTTGACATTGCTCTCGCCGACGGACAAGACCATTTGAAAGGTAAAATCTTCCGAATCGGTCATTTGGGCTTTGTGTGCGATCGCGATATTCTAGCAGCAATTTCCTCTTTAGAAGTTGTGCTGAGCGAATTGGGTCATGAAGGCTACACTCCTGGTGCCGGCGTTGCCGCTGCTGCCAAATTCTTGGCTGAATCCTAATCTCAGTTGTTAAAGGATTTTAGATTTTTGATACTCTCTAAAATCTAAAATCCTTTTAATATGCTTCGGATAACCAATCAAAGATTTTATCCAACTGTTCGAGAGTGACTAAACCGTATTGCCACAGAACCATCGGCAAGGAATTCGGGTCTCGATCGCGATGCCGCTGTTTGTTATCGCCGACACGTTCTGCGACAGCAATTGACGCGGGCGAAATTGCCAAATCTTCTTGTAAAAATCGAATTAATCTAGTGTATGTAGCGGGTGCCATGTGATTTCACCTCTAAGTATAGGACACCATTTTCTGATGTGAACCTGATGTTTTTGATGAGTAATAAGCCAGTTTTAAATTTGTCTTGTTACCGTCGATAGGTTTTAAAACGCTATTAGCGGTTGAACTGCCAAACGTAATGCTGAGTGCGAGCGCACAAGCTAACCTTTCCCAAAAAGTGAAAGGTTTTGCAATTTGGCTGATGTCTGCCCGATCGACTGGTAATCGCGATCGAACCTAAACTGAATACCTCGGCATCTCTGCAGCGCGAATCAGAATAAATTCTGCTACCTAAAACTACTAAACCAGGTTCAGAGTTTAACTTCATCTGCCGAAATGCAGAATCCGCAAATCTACTTCGGCAAAATTAGTTAGATATTTCGATCTAACCCGAAACTGCTACCACAAGTTAAGTTTGCCAATTCCCGCCAATTAACTTGGCTCGTAGCATATTACTTTAGATAGGTTTAGTAGATTTAGCTCGATCGCCAGAACTTCCAGAGAATTTCTTTTCGTTTTGCTACACCTTGAGGCTGAGTATCGTCTCTCAGGATTGGTAACGAGTCGCTGACCCGTCTGATACCTGCGACCAACCATCTACAGCTTCGGGAAACAAGCTCAAGTCCTGACTGACTGAGATCGACATCGTAGCAAATGTTTGGGTGTTTGTACTGAATGTTACATTAATATTCTAATAGATTTTATCAATTTTTGTAAAGTTTCTAAATTTTCTTGGGTATTCCGAAGGCAGGCAGGGCTGTTTCATTCTCACCAAAAACATGAATTTTGACTCTGTAGGGGTAGTGCTACCCCTACTCCCCGTGCCTACCCCCCCGTGCCTACCCCGCCACAGACGACTGCACAGGCGTTTGGCACATGGGGGCAGCCACGGGGGGCTGCCCCTACAAGAGAATGAAACAGCCCTGCGAAGGCAGGGGGCTCTCTGGGCGATGGAAACCGGGGGATTGTGTCTGTCTGCAGATTTTACGGAAACAGTCCGAAGTTTTAGTCGAAAAACTCGATTTCAATACGATCGCCCTTTTTGACACCGAGTTCAGCAGCCCGCCCGCCCCGGAGTTCAATAACTCGATCGACAACTGTATCGGGCCCGTAGGTAGGACAAGGATCTTCAGTACAAGGAGGTGCAGAAACTTCGATCGCCTCAACCACCCCATCTCGCAGAAAAATCATATCCAGAGAAATCTTGCAATTTTTCATCCAAAAATTGACCCGCCGCGCCGGTTTAAACTCAAACAGCATTCCTCTGTCATCCGGCAAAGAAGTTCTGTACATTAAACCCATAGCCTGCTGTTCCGGTGTTTTCGCCACTTCGAGTTCGATTGGGCGATCGCCTATCCGAGCTCTAGCAGAAACAGGCAGCACTTGACCCGATGTTATCGCCGTCGGAGACTGCGAGGCCAAAATACCAGTAGCACCAGCATTCGCGATCGGTAAAGTCGGCGAACATCCCAGCAAAAATATACTTACTCCAATACCGAGCAAATTAGTTAAATAATTCATAATGATTTTAGATTGTTGACTGTTGACTGTTGACTGTTGACTGTTGACTGCGTTGAGTGATGACAACTGACAACTGACAACTGACAACTGACTGATGACTAATGACTGATGACTTCTTCAAGCTTCCCGCATCACATAGCCAACACCGCGCACCGTCTGAATCAAGCGCTTTTCGCCCTCATCTTCAATTTTGAGCCGCAGATAGCGGATGTAAACCTCAATCACATTCGACTCACCCAAAAAGTCGTAACCCCAAACATTTTCCAGAATTTGTTCGCGAGTCAAAACCTCGCGGGGATGTTCCATCAAATACTTTAGCAGCTCATATTCCTTCATCGTCAGGTCGATCGCCCGTCCATTGCGTAAGGCCCGCCTAGAGGCCAAATCCAAAACTAAATCGCCAAACCTCAATTGTTCGTTGCTGCTGTTATCCGGCTGCAAATACAAGCGCACCAACTGCAAAAACTCCTCAGTGCGGTAAGGTTTAAGAAAATAATCATCCGCACCAGCTTCCAGACAAGCTACGCGATCGTCAACTGTATCACGACCGACCAATAGCAGCACCGGCGCCCGATTGCCAATACTTCTGAGGTGAGAACACAGTGACAGCCCCGACTCAGCGCCAAGTATGCGATCGATTACAATCAAAGCTGGCTGCAATTCATGAGCTAAATGTTGGCCTGTGGCGGTATTAGAAGCCACTACCGGTTCGTAGCCGGAGGATTTTAAGTCGAGACTCAAGTGTCCGGCGAGAACTTCGTCTGTTTCAACTAGCAGGACACAGGGATTGCGATCGAGAGTAATTGCAGCCATTGAATTGACCTGTGGAGACCATAACTGTTCTAGCACGTTTGATGGCCGTTGGTTGTTAACTGTTGGTTGTTGGCGGTTGACAGTTGACAGTTGACTGTTAGCTGTTGGCTGTTGTTATTTGTTATTTGTTGTTATTAGACTTCTCCTAAAAAGCAGATTTTGAACAGGCATCCTGCCTGTTCCACGATAATTATGGGAGATGTCTATTCGTTATGGGTTATTTGCGAGTTGCTACCCATTACCAATTCCCAATTCTATAATGCCCAATGCCCAATGCCCCATGCCCCATCCCTCCGCTTCGCTCCGCCCAATTCCCAATTTAAATTATGAGTATCATCGTATTCGGCAGTATCAACATCGACCTAGCAGCAAAAACTCCCCGGTTGCCACAGCCAGGGGAAACTATCATCGGTAGCAATTTTTTCACGGCAGGCGGCGGCAAAGGAGCAAATCAAGCCGTCGCGGCCGCCCGTCTCGGCACTTCCACCCACATCATCGGTCGCGTCGGCAACGACAAATTTGCTGAAGAATTATTGACTAATTTACAATCTTATGGTTTAAGTACAGACAATGTATTAATAGACCAAAACACTCATTCAGGAGTGGCAATTATCGCGGTAGACGAGACAGGTCAAAATAATATTATTGTGATTCCGGGGGCGAATAACAATGTCGGTGAAGCAGATATAGAACGTCTCAAAAAACTGTTAACAGCAGCTACATCTTTGCTGTTACAGTTAGAAATTCCCCTGGAAGTTGTCCAAAAAGCTGCGAAAACTGCTCGTCAAGCGGGGGTGCGAGTTATTCTCGATCCAGCACCGGCTAGGGCGGATTTGCCACTGGAACTTTATCCGCTAATTGACATTATGACGCCGAATGAAGTGGAAGCGGGCCAGTTAGTCGGTTTTCGGGTGAATGACACGGAAACAGCGATTGTAGCTGCCAAACACTTGCAGGAGCGTGGGGTCAAGAATGTTATTGTCAAATTGGGCGATCGCGGGGCTGTTGCTGTTACTGCGGATGAAACCTTTTTTGTACCGGCTTTTGCTGTGGAGGCGATCGACACTGTGGCTGCTGGCGATGCTTTTAACGGCGGTTTGGCCTCTGCATTAGATGCCGGTCTGTCCTTGTCAGAGGCGGTGCGGTGGGGCGCAGCAGCGGGCGCTTTGTGCACAACTAAAGTGGGTGCTCAAGGTGCTATGTGCGATCGGGCAACTTTTGATAAATTTTTGCATAATTTAATTTGAATTTGTCAGGTGCCGAAGGCGCACCCTACTTTAACTTGTAAAGCTAATTCGCCGCTGGTTTGCATCATCTCTATCTGTCCAGTAGTTTAGGGCAAGATAAAGAAGATATTGCCTGTAGGGACACAACAGTGTTGATTGGTTTCAACTTAACATTAAACCGACAGTCCGACAGTCCGACAGGGGTTGAAACCCCTGCCTCAAAGCTAAAGTCCTCTCAAGAGGACTGAGAATAAAAATTTTTAAACTCATTATATCATGTCCGATCGATTAACCATAATATCCCGGTCGGGGCGGGTTTTTGAGATGGTCAATTAGTGGCAGGTATTGTTGGTGAACCCGCCCCTACAAAAATCGCGATCGCTCGATCGGACATGATATGAGTATAAAATTTTTTAAACTCATTAGTCCTCATAGCGAGGACTTTAGCTATTAGACAGGGAATTCATTCCCTGGCGGACTGCTTTAACTTTAACCATTCGGCCGCTGAATAATTGTTTCAACTACCCGTCGCTTAACTTTTGGATCGATACCAATCAGCCGCACGTATTCGCCGCCGTGTTCCGCCAAACAAGTTTCTAAAGATGCAACCACATCTTTTTCTTGTTCAGTTTTAATCGTCGCGCAGCTTTGCCAATAACCAGTTTTAAATCGGCGATTATCTGCATATTCCATGCCAATTTTGCAGCCTCTTGCTAACAACTGCTTTACTTGTTCCAATACCTCGGAACTTAGCCGCGCCGCATGACCGTTACCACCTTCAGAACTTGGCTCAACGTAAGCCTTATAATATTTGGAGGACGGGTCGTTTAATTCACTTTGCGTGGGCGCAGCAGCAGGAGGATTGGGGGTTCCTTGAACGTTGAACAGGCGCGATTGGTTGTATTCATCTACTAAGCGCATTTCCTTAATCCGCTTTTGTTGGCCCACCATCAAACTGCCCATTTCTAATAAATGAGCGAGGCTGAAATTCGGGTTATGGAAATCTGGCGCTGCTTCCAAAGTGTTTACCAAACGCTTGGAAACTCGCTCGATTCCTACTTTGTGAATGAATTCGCGGATTTGTTCGTCATAAATGCGCGATCGCAAAGCGCTAAAAAAGTCGATCGCCTGATCGGCAAAATTATCGACTAACGCGACAATATCGGTTTTTGACAATTTGTCAGATTCAAAAATTCCCCCAACAATGCCAATTTTATCATCCCGGCTCGGTTCCCAATAAAACTTTTCCATCCGCCCGTCGCGAATCAGCGGCGCGTACAGGGTAGAAAAATCATTTCCGGTGACAATAATCGGCACTCGGTGCAGGGGCGTACTGTCATAACTTCCTGGTAACTGCACGTTAGTTGGATTATCAGCAATATTCATCAGAGTCGCATTGACCATCTGAGTATTGACAGTATATTGAGTAGTAGTATCGAACCTGCCAGCACCAGCATCCAAATCGTTAATAAAGATGGCGCACATCTCACCCCGCACCCTAATTTGCTCCGCAGCTTCCCGGTAGCGCAAGCGAATTAAACGCGCTGGATCTCCAGCATCCGGGCTTTCTAATTCCCCACCAGATATCATCACCGGTTCAAAGCCCATCCGCCGAAAAACCAGTTCGGTTTGAAAAGTTTTGCCTTCTCCTTTGCGGCCGTGAATTCCCAAAATTAGGGGAACTCTTACCCCTGGCAAATTTAAAAAGTTCTTAGTGACGTGCACCGCAACTTTATCGAGAAAGTTAGGAGAAATGTAATAACTCATCAGTAGATTTGTGAGGGATTAATGGATGTTACTGTTATGATTTTATGACAAAACTAACAGCCTGCACCGCTAACCTGGATTTTTACCGTACAATCGAGGTCTGTATATTATGTGTTAAGGAGCGATTCGTGAGTCCAGAAACCTTACTAAAAGAACCAAGCGTGCAAGCCGAAGCCAGTCCCTTCAGTTCTGAGAGCTTCGACAGCTATGTAATGACAACTTACGGGCGTTTTGCGATCGCCCTAGAACGGGGCCTCGGCTGCCGCGTTTGGGATACCGAGGGCCGCGAATATCTCGATTTTGTGGCTGGTATTGCTACCTGCACTCTGGGACACGCCCACCCGGCAATGATTGCAGCGGTAACTCAGCAAATTCAGACCCTGCACCACGTTTCTAACCTTTATTACATCCCCGTACAGGGGGAGTTGGCAAAGTGGCTTGTAGACCATTCTTGCGCGGACAGAGCCTTCTTTTGCAACTCCGGCGCGGAAGCTAATGAAGCGGCAATTAAACTCGCTCGCAAGTACGCCCACGAAAAATTAAATATCTCGAATCCGACAATCATTACGGCTGTTGCGAGTTTCCACGGGCGGACTTTGGCGACAATTACGGCAACGGGACAGCCTAAATACCAGAAGGGTTTTAGCCCTTTGGTGCCGGGATTTCACTATGTGCCCTACAACGATATTAGTGCGATCGAAAGTGCGATCGAGCAACTCGACAAAGACGAACGCCAAGTAGCTGCAATTATGCTGGAAGCGCTGCAAGGCGAAGGCGGAGTTCGCCCCGGAGATATCGCCTACTTCCAGCGCATTCGGGAAATTTGCGACGAAAAAGGTATTTTGCTCATTCTCGACGAAGTGCAAGTCGGGATGGGACGCAGCGGCAAATACTGGGGCTACGAAAACCTCGGCATTGAACCGGATATCTTTACGTCTGCGAAAGGGTTGGGCGGCGGTATCCCGATCGGCGCTATGCTGTGCAAATCTTCCTGCGATGTATTTGAACCGGGAAGTCACGCCAGCACATTCGGCGGCAATCCTTTTGCTTGCGCTGTAGCTTTGTGCGTTTGCCAAACTTTGGAACGGGAAAACCTTCTGGAAAACGTGCAGCAGCGCGGGGAACAGTTGAAAGCAGGGCTCAACAAGTTGGCGGCCGAATATCCGCATTTAATTGCCGAAGTGCGCGGCTGGGGTTTGATTGTCGGGATGGAATTGCAAGCTGACATCGAACTTACATCCGCTGATATTGTCAAATCTGCCATCGCCGCAGGAGTTTTGTTGGTTCCTGCAGGGCCGAAAGTGCTGAGGTTTGTCCCGCCGCTGATTGTCACTGTCGCTGAAGTCGATCGAGCTCTGCAGGCGGTAGAGTCAGCCTTGCGCTCTCAAGCGGTACAGTAAAATCTACTGAGTTGATTTTTGTTAGCTGTAGCGCTGAAGTTCGCGCAATATCCTAGATAACTCACTTAGGATCGTCAATTAAATAATTTCCCTTTTTTCTTGTGGGATGGGCGTCCCGCCCGCCCAGAAAGGACGGGCGG
>NZ_JAUBTI010000047.1:0-50466 GCF_036702415.1 Microcoleus sp. D3_18a_C4
CATCATCAATGGCAAGTTGAGAATTCGGTCTCGAAGTTTTAGCTGACGGTAGGAATTTTCCTGATTGAGCATGGCTGGTGTCAGTAATGCTTCTAGTTGCTGGGCAATTACTTCATCCTCTATCAGTGGTCGTTGTTTCTTTTTCGCGTGGTCCCGATTGGTAGTTCTGGTCTTGGTCATGGCTGGTCATAATTGCTCAACTACTTGCCTATTCTGAGTTTTATCTATTTTTTAACCAATGTAAATACCCCCTTGACAATTTACCCCTCACCTTAACTTGTCACTAATGGGCAACCACGGGGAGTAGGGGTCGGATTGCCCCTACGGAAAACCCGGCTTTTGTAGGGGCGATGCCAAGAGTGCCCGCCCCCACCCACAGATGATTTCATGGGCATTTCAGGCATAGGGCTCTTGACGAGGGTTGGCCCCTACAAGAAAATGAAATAGCCCTGCCCCGAAGCCGCTCTGAGGAAGAAATTCACAAATGATTTAGGATTGCTCTAAAGACACGCTCGATTCTTGAAAAGCAGATAATCACCATTGAGCATGGCTCCAACTCTAACTCGCTCAGCCGTATTTACTCGAACCTCAGTGTCACACCGTGCGCGGTGCCAATTGCGTCTAGTCTCAAGAAATCCAAGCCTCCTTGAGGCTACTTATTTTTAATTTTTGTTGATTCACTCGCTTTTTAGTCTTTGCTTCCAGGGGCCAAGTAAGCAAGCGCTAGGCAACCCAACAAATCATTTTGAGTAGCAGTCTTTTCAATAGGTGTCCTAATGCTGAGCTATGCGTTGCCTCTGAGTCTCATCATTCATCAAATTCCAGAGTGTCTACTAACCTCATCTCAAAGATTTACAGCCCTTAAAATCCTCCGAGTCCTTTCCGTAGGAGGGGTTCAAGCTACTGAGTTGTCCACATACCCTACTATTTTTATGATATGCTTTTACAATAGTCTGGACTGTTTTTAGTCCGTAGTCTGAAACCCTCGATTTTCCGTGGGTACTTTGATTGCCGAATCGCCGGGAAACCCTTATTCTACGGTTTGCCATCAAAAACAGTCCGCAGTATGGCTCTCATCAATCAACTAATAACTAATATCTAAAATGTTCAAGAGAAAAATTTTTTGGCTCATCATTATCGCCACAGCCTTAGTAACTCTGAATATGACACTCCTGTGGAAAGTGGACGATGTTGCTCATTTTTGGATGAGTATAGTTTTTTGGTGTGCTGTGGGTTCCCTGCTTTGGGACAACCAGGATATTCTCAAACAGCGTGAGATAAAAAGTGACCTATTATCGACAATAGCAGGGACGCTATTAATAGCTTTTATTTTATTTCAAAGTGCTGGGGTTTCCAGTAAATCCGATCCTTTTTTAAGACTGGCACCTTTTTTGTCTGGTTTAGGTTTGAGCCTGCTTGCAGTAGGTTATCAGAACTTAAAACTATTTTGGCGTGAATTGGTAATACTATTTTTTCATGGCACCCCCAGTGTCATTACGTTACCTTTAGTGGATTTTGTTACCTCGCTTACTGCTAAGACTGCTTATTATTCTTTGTGGTATGTCGGTTTTAATGTAACACGTGACGGTAATTATGTTGCTTTACCGACAGGAAGGGTGTTGGTAAATGGGGGTTGTTCGGGTATAGAGGCAATGAATTACTTATTAGGTTTAGCTGTAGTTTGTTTGGTGATGTTTCCTACTAAACAAAATAAGGCTTTGGTAATATGTGTCGCTGTCCTTTTTGGTTTTATTATTAATGTTTTTCGAGTGGCGGGAATGGCATTGTTAGTTGCATCTAATCGCCTAGATTTGTTTAAATATTGGCATGAGGGTGAAGGTTCTTTAGTGGTGGGGATGATTGCGGTGGTTTTGTTTGGGATCTTTTATCAATTTATGTTGAAACGAGATAGCCAACTTAGTCAAAGTGCGGGAAATTAATTAGTTGCAATTTGAGGAAATATATCGGTTATTCGATTTCCCCTCCCATAGTCAGGAGTCTCACTCAAATGTCCGGGTGTTGAAATCCGCCAATGTCACTACCTGTCCTTTAACTGCGTCTATATCTATCATAGAAAAGATGTCAGGAATTTTAGGAAACCTGTTATGGCGACAAATGAAAGTCAAATAAGTCAAGTTTACGGTTCAGAGGATGCTCAGGGTATTTTACAGCTTGCGATCGCGCGGCGACAGGATGAAGGGGAATTATCGAGAGTGCAGCTTTTCGAGATTGCAGCGGAATTGGGCATTTCCGAACAGGATATTGTAGCGGCGGAACAGCAATGGTTAGCAACTAGAGGAGAAGTTCAAGAAAAGCTGGTTTTTAACTCTTACCGTCGTCGCAACTTGCAGAAAAATGTGACCAAGTACGGCATTATCAATACTTTTTTAGTTTTGTTTAATTTAGCAGGTTCGCACGAGCTTTCTTGGTCGCTTTTCATTTTACTAACGTGGGGATTGGGATTGTCGCTGAATGCTTGGAATGTTTATCAAACTGAAGGGGAAGATTACGAAAAAGCGTTTCAGCGGTGGCGTTTGAAGAAACAGGTGGGACAGTCTATTGGTACTGCGACGAATAAGTTTATGAAGTGGTTGCAGTCGTGATTTGCTATGGTAAAAAACGCGATCGCCCTTTTTTTTACTTCACACTCGTGAAGTAATTCGGGTTTTAACTCGTTACTGGAAAGAATAATTGTTAAGGTTTTTTCTTGAACCTCTCCCCAAGCGCGATCGCCCTTTATTGAGTTACACAATGAAGGACACTGCAATGCCGTGTCCCTACAAATATCCCTCTTTTAGTCCCTCCCGGCAGCCGATCGCATTCTCTGGGCGCGAAAAACCTAACTTTCCTGGGGCAACTTTTCCTTAGCAGCATCTTCAACCATAGGATGAATTAAAGCCGATCGGAAACCTTGCCGCATTTCCGAATTCAAATACCTGCGCTGCAAAACCTGCCATTTTTGCCAAGCTGCATAGCGATTTTCGGCCAACAAACCAGCCAACTTCGGCAACTCTTTTTTCAGATCGCGATCGACAAAATCTGTCAGAAACTCGCCTAAAACTTCACTGTCTTGAATATCGCCCAAACATTCCTGAATAGCTTTCACATCTTCGACATAAACTTCGTAAGCCTCGCTGTAAAAATCCCCAAACAGATTCATCAAATAGCGAACCCGCTTAGCTTGCTTCCGCAAATCGTGCAGAATAGTTCCCTCGGCTGCTAACTTCTCTTCGACAGCCTCAGCATTTAAATCATCAGCAACTTTAACTTTGCCATCTTCATATTTTGTACCCAGCAACCAAGCCGGATGTAGGAAAAACTCGCTGACTTGAGGTAACAGTAAATCGGGCAAAACCTCAGCAATTGGCAAATGTTCGATCGCCTGAAACTTCGGTTTTTCCAGCCAATCCTCGATCGACTGCTTCAGCGAATCGTAGCTTTTGTGCTCTAAAATCGCCCTCACCCCTTTCAAAGCCCGGTGGCGCTGTTTGAGCAAATTCGACAACGCCTTATCCAAAACTTCCTGTTCCTCAGTCGGCAAATTCGGGTAATAGCGGTTTTGGAGACTTTCGAGCATCACATCCAAATCCCTGAGCGTTCCCAGAATCCGCCCCACCTTACCAATTTTGCCTTCCGAAGCCTCTTTTGGCAAATCTAAAACCGGAGCAAAACCCGTCACAGCCGATCGCAAGCGTCTCAATCCCACGCGCATTTGATGAAGTTCTTCGGCGTCTTGGTCTTTGAGAACTCCAGCCTCGTGCGCTACACTTTTGCGGAAATATTTCTCAATCGCCTCAGAGGCTGCGTCTCCGAGAGTTTTAACTTGAGTTTTAACTTTTGCTGATGTTTTTACGTTCATGGCAGGTGTAGATTCCAGATCCCCGATCGACTTTAATTTGGATTTCAAGGCTTTGCTAGTAAAGGGTTTACATCCTAGCACACCACCCCAATTTATGACTGGCTTCCATACATGAATCTTAATATTAGGTGCTTGACAGTTTATACAAAGTCAGTATTTAGCAATCTCAAATCTTTAAATCTTCAATTCTTCAATTCTTCAATTCTTCAATTCTTCAATTCTTCAATCCAAAATCTAAAATCTAAAATCTAAAATAAAATGTCCCTCCCTCGCCCTTGAGCTAATAAAAATCGGATTTCTGGCGCGCTTTCCCAAATAGGTTAAGATCGCTGCAAACCGATGTTTATTCGCCAAAGGGTGAGAGAGGGTGCGATCGGGAGGACAAGTTTTAAATTAAATCAAGCCCGCCCAGCTTGCCCGACTTCAAAGAGGCAGTTTAGCCTTTCCAGTCTTTCTCAGATTGCTCGAGCACGTAGGTTGCTACATCGTCGATTTGTTCGGGCTTCAAGCGGCCGGCGAAAGCAGGCATAGCATTTTTGCCCTTAGTTACCTGAGTGGTAATAGCTTCGAGAGAATTCATACCGTACTTCTCAAGAGCACTCTTTTTCAAGGTTTTCATGGCCATAACCACGTTGCCGCCACCGATGTGACAAGCAGCACAGTTCGAGCTAAAGATTTTAGCTCCTTTAACCGCATCACCTGCCAAAGCAGGGCGACCAAAGCCGACGGTAAAAATTGCGATCGCTAACAGGGCGATCGATAAGAGTCTTTTCAACGCAGTTCTCCTCTAATGGACACGCAAGGGGTGATTCTTTAGATATTTTACCTGGTGAAATACCTAGCACTGACCTTTTTTACAGTGTAGGCTTCGTGTCTCGTTTGCCGTTGCTCTGTTGGGTATCTCATTACAGAGATTCGTCACTGAAGACGATCCGAGTCTTACACAGCATTTCTGGGCTTTTACACCCTTTATCCCTTCGTAGGGAACCCACGCAGAAGCCCTGTTTCCCAAGGCAAAAACTATTTTCGTACAACAAACTTGGATTGTATTTTATGGTGGGACGTGCCTTACCAACCAGCGGTCTGTTCTTTCCCCCTTTCTCTGGCAGTTGTCCTTGGCCAAGCATATTACTGCTACTGTAGCCTGTTGTTTGCAGTCGAGTGGGTGGGTCGCAACCACTTATATCTTACACATTTTTTTGCTAGAGAAACAGTAAATTGTCGCTCTTTTTCATAGACGTTGCGAAAGCTTATATCCCGACGCCCAATTGAGTACAATTACAGCGTGGGACTTACGCCAAATTAGTTAAAACAGGCGCGATCGCTCAGTTGCATCGCCTTCTTTCGAGTAATTTACCACTTTTTGGCAGTGGCAGTTCAACTCTCAAAATTATCCACGCCCCAGCCCGGAGCTTTCTGAGCAGCCCGGATCACAAAAGCCGCTAAATTTTCAATCTCAGCCTGTGGCATCCAGCTTTCCGGCACTTGGCGGCACCAAAAAGTCTCCTCAGTACCGTCATAAGTCATCGGTTCTCTCAGATACGCCACCAGACTATTGATATTGTTGCGGGGAGGCGTTGCCCCCTTGAGGTCAGCCAAAGACAGAGATATGGTCGGATCGGGCAAATTAGCTCCTCCGACGTGACAATTCAGGCAACTTTGCTCGAACAATACCTTGCCTGCAGACAAATCCTGAGCCGAAAACAAGCGAGTATGTCCCTCAGAGTCCAACTCCAGAGCCACAGGTTCGCTGGCTTGTAAATACCTATTCACGTAAGAATCGGCAGCAGCCAAAACAGGTTGAGGAGCCAACAGCACGATCGGCAAAATAATTAACATCCCCAACAGAAAGCAGACAAAAGCACCACGACGCAGCATGAGGGACTACAACCTTTTGCGAGAATCAATGAGCCGGAGGTAAATTTTAGATTTCAGATTTTAGAGCGAAAAACGACCAGCCAGCAATTATTGCCGAACTTCAGCCCTCTCCGAATCCAAAATCCAAAATCTAAAATCTAAAATCTAAAATCGATTAGCGAGCGCCTTTGCCACCAGCCCACTGCTTGGAGACAATTTTTGGCTGCAACAGAATGTGACCGGCAATCGCGTACAAATCGTCATCCGAGAGATTTCTCATCTCAGCGAAAATATCCGCGCTCTTGGTACTCGGATGCAGTTCCGAAATTTCCTCAAACCCGTCGTAAGTGGTGGGATTTTTCATAAAGTCCACCAGCGACTCAATATTATTCCGGGGCGGGTTGGCCAAAGCCAGAGTTTCCGGGCTCAAATTCACGTTCGGGTCAGTTTTGGTCATGCCCGCAGCGTGACATTGAGCGCAAGCCGAATTGAACAGGCGTTTGCCTTGCTCAACTTGTTTGAGGCTCAGCACCACTGGAGTACCCTTGTCATTCAAAGGCAGAGTGCGAAGTTCAGGACTCAGTTCGATAGCCATCGCACTGCTGACAAATAACTGAAATGTCAAGAATACAGCGGTCAGAGCAATGAAATATCTTTTAAGCATGGTTCTCCTTAAAAAAATCCGGCAAATTATTGAACGCTAAGAGATCATACCTGGCAAACAGATTTGTGTTCAAAATTCCCTGAGTCTGCAACAACTGGCGAAAGTTTGTGCAGCCATACCTTTAAAGGTAGAGGAATTTTGCGATCTAATCTGCAAGAAGTTTTGAGTCGCGCCTTTTTTCGAGAGTGGACATAATTGCCTTAACATCCTCCAAAGCCAAACGGGTTTGAGGGTGCTTGTAGGCAATTTCCAACTCGTCGCACAAGCGGATCACTTCTTCAACAGGGACGTTGAAGTCCTCTGCTATTTCTGCGATGGACAGGTCTGCAAAACCCATAATTTTTAGGTCGCTGACAGGTCAAAATTGAGTTGACGGCTATTAACTGAAAGCCGGACAATTTTAGAAAGCGCTGTTAGCTTGTTCTGTTAGTTTGTTCTGAGATTTTGTTCGATCGCAAGCTAACTAACCGCTAACTGCGACTAGGCATTTTTGCCCAGCCTAACTTCAGGGCCAATCAACTTCCGATCAATATCATCCCACTGCTGGGTCGTTATTACCAATAGGAGTTGCGCGGGCGGGGCTCAAAACCCGGTGTCTGCGTGAACGTCTCGTTAACAAACTAAATATTTTTGGTAGAAGCCGGGTTTTGAGCAATTCCTCAGAAATTTCCCTCGGTGCCCCGCACTCACCAACAGACAATCCTCCGGCGCAGCAGCTTACGGAGCAAGTTTGAAAGCGTGAGTCTGCGGGGGCAAAGCGTGACTGTCGCTGGCTTCGAGGGCGGGAAATTCCGAGCCGGCCAAGAAAGGCTGGGGCTGGTGGAGGCTGATGAGCTGACCGAGAGTTTTCTTTAATTGAGTCCGGGGTACAATCAAGTCTACAAAACCGTGGGCGAAGGAGTATTCGGAAGTTTGATAATTTTCCGGCAGCTTTTCCCGCAGAGTTTGCTCGATTACTCGGCCGCCCGTAAAAGCCACAGTAGCTTTTGGCTCTGCAATTATAATGTCTCCCAGCATGGCAAAACTGGCGGTGACGCCGCCGGTGGTCGGGTGGGTCAAAATCGGGATGTAAAGCAGTCTCGCTTCCCGGTGGCGTTCCAGAGCCCCGGAAATTTTAGCCATTTGCATCAAGCTGAGCATTCCTTCTTGCATTCTTGCACCGCCGGAAGCGCAGACAATGATCACGGACAAGCGTTCCCGCGTGGCGTGTTCGATGAGGCGAGTCAGCTTTTCTCCGACAACTGAGCCCATGCTGCCGCCGATGAACTGAAATTCCATGACTCCGAGGGCGACTGGCAAATTTTCGAGTTTGCCGATGCCTGTTTCTACGGCGTCTAGGTGGCCTGTTTTTTCCTGAAATTCTCGGAGTCGATCGCTATATTTTTTGCGATCGCGAAATTTAAGGGGATCTGTGGCGTGCAGTCCTTCGTTAAGGGGCACCCAGGTATTGGGATCGATCAACTGCTCGATGCGATCGTCACTGTAAACTCTGATATGATGCCCGCATTCCAAGCAAACCATTTGATTTGCTCGCAGGTCTTTGGTATAACTCAGGGCATCGCAAGCTTCGCATTTATTCCAAAGTCCGTCCGCAATTTCTCGTTCCGGCCGTTCTTGGGAGTTCGGTACTGATTTTCGTCGATTTGCAAACCAATCAAATAAAGACATTAAAACTTGGTAATTGTTAACTGTTGACTGTTGACTGTTGACTGTTGACTGTTGACTGTTGTTATTTGTGAGTTGTTAGCTGCTACCAATAACTAATAACTAATAACTAATAACCAATAACCATAACAACAGACAATAAACAACAGACTTGACTACTGACTATTCTCCTCTTCAACTGGACTGATGAGGAGCCATGCTGTGCGCTGGTGTTGTGGAAGAACTTGCAGGGCTGTAGCACTTCCAGCCCCGAAATAAGATGCTATGCCCAAGTCTACAATCCGGGCCGGGATTTCATGAGCAGCTAGGAGCTGCTGCATTAATTCCGCTTCCCAACGAAAGCTAGTAGTTGTAAGTGTAATCCAAGACACGGAACAATTTTACCAATTTTTGAGACAATATTATGTTCGATCGCGCCTGACTACCTGCGGATCAGAAACTAAAATTCGGGAAAAACAACTGCCAGTAACTAGATAAGATCGCTTCGCCCCACAGAGCAGTAATTGCTGTACCGAGAGCCAGAAACGGGCCGAAAGGCATGGGTTGACGCCGATCGAGTAACCCGATAGCGATCGCCCCACCACCAACAAAAGCCCCGGCGACACAAGCAATAAATCCCGCTAGCAGCAAGTATTTCCACCCCAGCCAAGCTCCCATCAAGGCGGCCAATTTGGTATCTCCGGCGCCCATAGCATTCTGCCCCAGCCCGATCGAGCCGGCGAGTCCGATTGCGTCAAACAGCCACAACCCGACAACCGATCCGGCGATCCCGTCGAGTACCAGATAGTGTATCGAGTCGATCGAACTAAATGTCGGCCACCAACCTTTCGCCACCTGGAAAACCAATCCCAGCACCAAACCCGATCGAGTTAAAGAATTAGGCAAAGTCATTGTATCGCAATCAATCAAAGACAAAGCCAACAGCCAGCTAAACAAAGCCCAAAAACCTAGAGTTTGCACTGTTACGCCAAACCGCCAGAAGATTAACAAAAACAGCAAACCCGTAGCTGCTTCCACCAGCGGATAACGAGCCGAAATGCGACTGTGGCAGTGATTGCAGCGTCCCCGCAGCCACAGCCAACCGAAAACGGGTATATTTTCGTAATTTCTGAGTTGATTTAAACATTTGGGACAGCGAGAAGGAGGGTGGATCACCGACAAACCCGCAGGCAACCGATAGACTACCACATTTAGAAAGCTGCCAATAGCCGCTCCAAAAATAAAGACGAGCGCCATGACAAGGCAATTAAAGATTATTTCCATTAAGTTGACTGTTCACTGTTGACTGTTCACTGTTGACTGGGGTTATGTATCACTTGTTACTTCTCAATAGTTAGTTGTCAGTTGTTAGAGCCTGTACGGTCAATTACCCATCATAAAAGGTGTGAAGACTCAAGAATGCAAGTTTTCATAAAATCCTGAAAACATGGCTCTTCACTAGAAACCTATTTTAGTGCGAGCGTTCGAGCGGACATAATATTAGTTACTAATTACCAATTACCAATTCCCCCTGCTCAATTATCAATTACCAGTTACCACCAATGACCAATTACCAATTAATACATTTGAGATTCAATTTCGTCAAAAGTAACAAAACGTTCACCGGGCAATAAAATCGGCTGCGAAGCAAAAATTAACTGACCTCGATCGCTTCCTTGACTGACAACTACACCCGCCGGACGCTGCATCTGCTCGGAATGCACTTTCAGATACATACCATAGGCCGATCGAGCAGCTCGGATCAAATCGGGAGCTAGCAAGCTGTGACGTTCGGAAGTTTCTCTAGTGGGTTGTGGGTTGGGCTGGTATGGAGTCACTGGAAACTTATCATAATGGTATAGGTAGAGTTATTGGTGTGGCATCTCGATCGATCGAACTTACCCTATTTTTTAAGAATAAACTTAGGTGGAAATTATTAATAGATTAACCTACAATCCTCCCTTGGCTGCGCTCGAACTGCAGCTGCGATCGCTCCTTTCGGCTCAACTGTACGCTGCTGCGTGGGTAGATCCGTCCCCCGCAACGCTAATGGGGGTTTTCGATCACCTGCGAACTCTGCGCTACATCCTCCACGACTACGTGCCCAGGCCCGTGTCCGAATCTCCGCCCAACCCAGGCGAGGTGCGCTACCAGTGGCAAACAGGCACCTTGCTGTTCACGGATTTGGCAGGGTTTACCTCGCTGTTGGAAGCGAACGCGACCCAGGGGCGCAAGGGAGCTGAAAGCCTGCTGGGCGTGATTAACGACTATTTTGCCTCGATGATTGAAATTGTCAGCAAATCGGGCGGGGATTTGCTGGAGTTTACCGGAGATGCGATGCTGGTGCAGTTTCCGTCAGGAGTTTACCAAGAGGATACAGCCAGGGCGGTGCGGGCGGGTTTGCGGATGCAGCGGGCGATGGCTGAATTTGCCAATATTGAAACGGCGCGGGGTGTTTTGTCTTTGAGGATGCGGGTGGGCATCCACTGCGGCCGCTATATTAGTGCTGACATCGGTACCCCGCTGCGGATGGCCCATGTACTGCTGGGGCATTCAGTCCAGCAAGCTAAGCAAGCTGAGGGTTCTGGGATTGTGGGGCGGGTGTGTGTGACGGAAACTGCTAGAGAGTCTTTGGGAGAGCAATTTCGTTTTGAACCGGGCAAACCGGGTTATTTTTTGGTGGCGGACAATTTCACGGACGATCGACTCGGAGAGTATGATATCACTTTGACTGGGCGACGGATGCCGAGTTCGGTATTGCTCGATCGCAGCGTGGCGGGCTTGGTAAAAGAAATCGGGGAAGCTGTGAAGCGGGTTGAACCCCTTGCTAGTTATATTCCCAAAACTATCCTGAGACTGCTGGTGGAAAATGCAGACAGGCGCAAAATACCGCCGGATTTTCCTGAACCGACGGTGATGTTTGTCAACTTGATTGGTTTACCGGAGTCTGTGGAGAAAGCTTCGCCCCAGGAAGAAGTCAATCTGGTAGTGAGTTTTTCTCGGGTGTTTGCGTCGATCGATGCTGTAGTCTCAGCTAAAGGGGGCGTGTTGCAAAAAGTAACGGCGCACTTAGACGGTTCGGATATGCTGATTTATTTTGGCGTGCCCGACGCTCACAGGGATGACGCCAGCCGCGCGGCTAGTGCGGCGATTGCCATCCGAGATATTATTTCAGGTTTGCCGCCAGTAATTATCGGCGGTGAAGAGGTGGGAGTAAGCTGTCAAATTGGGCTATCCCTGGGGCCGGTGTTTGCTGCTGAGGTTGGGGAACCGCGAGGGCGCAGGGAGTTTAATATCCTCGGCGATACGGTGAATACGGCTGCTCGGTTGATGAGCAAGGCGGGGGAAAACCAAATTTTGATTGCTGAAAGGGTGTTTGAGTCGATCGAGCTAAACTTTATTTGCGAGGCTTTGGGATCTGTTGCTCTGAAGGGGAAATCTGCTCAAACTCCGATTTTTGCTTTGCAAGGTGCAAAAGGGGAGAAGGGGAAAGGGGGCGTTTAAATAACTTTGCTGGGTAATAGTTGTACAGGTTTTATGGTTCACAAAGGCAAGTACAGCACAACCTTTTTCCACTGTGACTACTAAATGTTATTTTTATATTTTTTTACGATACATCACGATAAAAACCGCCACTGCGTCAGATCAGTTCCGGTTGCATCGGAATGATTTAACCGCAGAGAACGCAGAGAACGCAGAGGGAGATCAGAGAGAGATGAATAATTCCGATGAAGGGCCCAATTAATATCACTCGCAGAGACTAAACTCCGATCGATATTTCACCGTTCCGCTGCAATCCTGCAAGGCTCGACTTTCTAACTCCAATACCATAAACGCTTCATCGGGCACATCATATTCACATTTTAAGGTCTTTCTACTAGCAGGAATGAACCCAAAACGCGGATAAAAATCTGGATGACCAAGCACAACTACTGCTTGAAATCCCGATCGCCCGCACTCTTTTAAACCCTCCCGGATCAGCAGCGTTCCTATACCTTGCCGCTGATAGTTGGGTAGAACTGCGACTGGTGCCAACCCCAGAATCGACAAAGTGCTAGAACATTTTCCTGCGACAACAACCGGACTGAAGAAAATGTGTCCGACAATGCGATCGGATTGTACGGCAACGAAGGAAAATGTAGATGCGATTCCCCGCAATCGATCGACTAGATTTGCCTCATTTTCTCGCCCGAATGCCGCAATATTAATGTTGCGAACAGCTTCTACATCTTCTGGCTTTTCGGTACGGATATCCATAGCTTAGATTAATGGTTGTGCGGCCGCTCTGGCAGACAAATTACTACAGAAATTGTTTCTATCTTTCGAGCGGGATATCAATCAAATTATAGCGCCCCTGAAGCGTTTTTCCTCTTTTGGAGTTATATATTTTTGGCAACCAATTATACAACGAGTTGCAGATGAATGTCAAATCGTCGCAAAAGTCGATCGCTTCCAATCTTAAACCCCGGACAGTCTCCTTTATCGTCACAGCGTTTTAATGAAATTAAAGCGTTCCACTGGTTATGCTGATGGGAGCATCTCAGTTTTGCATTTACAGTGCGAGCGTCCCCGCTCGCGTATTGTACAATACGCGAGCGGGGACGCTCGCACTACAATAAAAAAAATGCTTTTTACAAAACTGAGATGCTCCCATGCTGATTCTAAATGAGTAACCGGAATTTGTTCGGTTCTTTCAGGCAATCTCGCGACCGTTGCAACGGCATGAACCGCATGAAGAATATCGGCTGAATAGTATCGATTGCCGCAGTTATCGCAAACACCGATGGTCACATCTTCAAGAATGACAAATCCATTTTTATGTTTGAATGCCTCGCGCTTGACAGTGCGGGGTTGAACGGTTCCTTCGCAATACTCACATCTGTATTTATACATACGATTAGCCATTAAGTTGAGTGACTTCATAAACCGTGATGATTAGATAACGTCCGTTACTAGCGAAACGTCCAACCACTCCAACAGGTGTTTGTCGATCCAGTGCAGTCCCCACTACTACATATTTTGTACCTCTGGGGTCGTCTTTTTCAACCCGGATAATCTGACCCAAAGCATCCAGGATACAAACCCCCGGATTCATCCGTCCAGAAATAAAAAACCTGTATCCGATAAAGGAGCCCCCGAATTTATCTCGCGCAAGTCAATGCTTCAATTCTAAAATCTAAAATCTAAAATCTAAAATCGCTTGACCGCTCAGAACCGCCTCTTCTACATCCAGGATAGTCAGCAAGTCCTCAGCCATTTCTTCCATTGCGTGGGCTGACATATCGTACTGGCGGAGGCGAATTTTCTCTCTGATACGGTCAATATCGTTGCGAGGCACGGGCTGATTAATGTTACATCCAGGCAATCATAGCAAGTTATTGTTCAAAAATCTATCATTTTCAATTCCTTAAATATCTGGTTTTACTTCCTTCGACCCGACTTACTAACTACTCTTATTGCGGTACAAGCTGACCGGAAGACAATCGCTTAATGCCCTCCATCGCTGTAGTTTCTCCGGCTTTGTCGCCGCCCTCGCGGGCAATTTTTAAAGCTCCCTCGTAGGATTCTAGAGCTTGAGCATTTTGACCGAGACTTTCATGAATTGCGCCCATATTGTTGAGCAAGCGTCCGATACTTGTCTTGTCACCGATAGATTCTAACATCGGTATTGCTTGCTGAAAATAGATCAGCGCTTGAGTATCTTTGCCGAGTTTGCGGGATGTAAGTGCCATGTTGTTGAGGAGGCGGCCGACGCCAGCCCTGTCTCCGATTTCCCGGCGAATTGCTAAAGCTTGATGGTAAAATTCCATCGCTCTATTAAAGTCGCCGATGTTGTAGTAGACGCCGCCCATGTTATTGAGGGTACGGCCTAAATCGCGCCGATCGCCGGCGGCGGTGCGAATCGTCCGCGCTTGCTGGTAAAATTCGATCGCCTTGGCGTAATTGACCTGTTGTGCGTACACGGCCGCGATGTTGTGGAGGGATTCTCCAATTTCAATTTGGTCGTCGGTAGTTTTGGCAAGTTCCAAAGCTTCTTGGTGCAGTTTCATCGCTTCGGAAAAATTGTCCCCAATCCGGTTGACGAAACCTATGAGATTGAGAGTGCGCGCGGTACGACGCCCTCCGCTGATTTCTCGGTGAATGACTAAAGCTTGCTGCAGAACTTCCAAAGCTTTGGGCCTCAAACCCATTTCGCCATAAACTTCCCCCATATTGTTGAGGGTTTCTCCGATTCCCGCTTGGTCGCCTAGTTGCTTGCGAATTGCCAAAACTTGCTCGAAAGTCTCGATTGCTTCTCGAAACAAACCCTCGCGGTGCTGTTTTACTCCTGTTTCAAAGAGTTGGTCTGCTTGCGTTTTGGGGTCAGTTCCCTGAGCACGCGCGGCGAAGCTATCCCGTAGGGAATCGTTTGCTTGGGCGCGCCTCGCATTTATAATTGGGGCATAAGCCCGGGCGTCTGAAATTGCCAGCAAGCTGAGTGCGGGCGATAACACAATACTTATAGCTGCGAGATAGCTGAAGTGATAAGAGCGGCAGTACACCGATCGAGTCCTCCAATAGCTAAGTGATAACTATTAAGATAGAGCTTTTTGGGGTGTTCCTGCCAAACTTTTTCTCAATCGCTAGCTTCTGATACCAGTTTCAAAAAAGAAGGCAACTGTAGACCCGTGCTTCAAACCCATACACAATCAGTCATTCCCAATTCTTCAATCCAAAATCTAAAATCTAAAATCTAAAATCCCATGACTGGGTTTTTGTCTTGCCAGACTGCCATAATCAGCGGCATATTGTTGAGAGCGGATATGACAGCAAAGTTTTTGCTGGGTGGAAGCGATGCTTTTTCAGGGCTTTGCAAGATGATGTCCTGTTGGTCAACCGTGATCCAAGCAATTCCTGACAAAACTTGAATTTCTCGATGAGTTTGAGGCAATCTGTATACCTCGTTTTCCATCAGAATAATACGATCTGGCGCTGCACATTCGGAAGATATTTGAAGCATAGCATCTCCTACTTGGTAATTGGTAATTGCTAATTTGTAATTGGTAATCGAGGACTGTATTTCACTTCATTTCCACGCAACCCACACACTACTATTGGCAATAACGCCGATCGATCCAAGCCCGCATTTCATCATCCGTCGCCACGCAGGTAGAACGACCAGTCGCCCGATCGCAACCGTGCCACCAAGTGTTACCATAGCGATCGCACGTCTGCCAAATTCTCAGTTCGTCCTCACTAGAAATGAGGTCGAGCAAAAACTGCCCAATTTTTTTTATAGCTGGAAAGAGAGATAGCCCTTTAGGTTTTTCGGATGGTTTAGCTCGATCGGCTATCAAAAAAAACATCATTATTCGGGGGTTTATCCCACTGTTGTAAGTAGACATAGCCAACACCTTAAAGTGATAACTCCTACAAACATTGCACCAATAAAATTACAAAAAATAGCTTTTAGCTGCAATAACGTCATCGCAATTACAGCACAATATGGTTATCGTGCAAGCCCTGTAAAAGTCTATCTGTTACCTGATAAATTAACCTTAACTCTGGGGCAATTGACAATCAAAGCATTGCTTGCATAGGTTGTATGAATAAAATCGATATATCGAAGCCCTTGTGACAATTTGGGTACTACTGGCACAAACGCTATGAACGAAATCAATACGCGGCGGATGAAACTCTCTCAGATTCAAGCTTTGATAGCTGTAGCAGACTGTGAAAACTTTAGCGAGGCGGCTTTGCAATTGGAACTGTCCCAATCCGCCGTCAGCCACGCCATCGCCTCTTTAGAAACAGAATTGGGAGTGCAATTGTTCCACCGGGGGCGACACGGTGCTCAACTGACGCCAGTGGGGGAAAGGGTAGTGAGTCACGGGCGTCAAATAGCCTGCGCCTTAGAAATGATGGTCAAAGAAGCGGATTTGGAAAAAGGTTTGCAGGGAGGCCAGGTACGGATAGTTACTTTTCGGAGTGTCGCAACTCATATCCTACCGGGTATTATTGCTAAATTTCGCAGTTGCTTTCCCAAAATTACGGTCAGCATTACCGAAGTTTATTATACCCAAGCTGTGGAAGAGGCTTTGCGATCGGGCAAAGCAGACATCGGTTTTGTCTCTCTTCCCATCTCGGATGAATTTGAAACTAGAGAAATTTTGCGGGATAAATATGTTGTATTGCTGCCGCCAACTGCCAAATTGTCAAGTGCTAAGATTACCTGGAAAGAATTAGCGGCTTATCCGTTGATTTTGCAGCCGGTAGAAAATGCTTGTTCTGTACCGCTGCGAAAATATTTGACAACTTCGGGGTTTCCCTTAAATATCGCTTACGAACTCAGCGAAGATTCAACTATTGTCAGTATGGTGATGCAAGGTTTGGGTACAGCAATTCTGCCGCGTTTGGCTGCGGAACCGATACCTCCTTCGGTGAAAGTTTGCAGTTTACCTGCTGATTTTGAAAGGGTAATTGGGGTGGCTGTTTTGAGGGATGGGCTGTTAATTCCGGCGGTGTTTGCGTTTTTGGATTTAGTTAAAAGTGCTCCAGAGGTTGATAGTGAGGGTGAGTTTCCGATTAATCCTTCATGAGAAACTTAAGTCAGTTGTTATTGGTTATTTGTGAGATTGGGATTTTGTTACCGCAGATATCAGCAGATGAAAACAGATGAAGGCGGATGGGATTTTATCTGCGTTTATCTGCATTCATCTGCGGTTAAAAAAAATGGCATACAATAGTACGATCGCTGATTTCTTAGACTTCTTGCAAAAGTCCTTTCGATCAAATTTTCGGACGGGCTCTCCGGCCCATCCCACAAGAGAAAAAACTTTTTGTGGGACGGGCCGGAGAGCCCGTCCCAGCTATTTTTGCAAGAGGTCTCTTATTTCATGCGCTTAGCTACAAGACTAGAACTGTCGCCTTGGTGGAATTTGATTCGACCATCTACCAAGTTTTTATCCTTTAATTTTAGCCAACCGCTACCAGATGCAGGATCGTTCTCGTCATTACCGTCCCATGTAAACTCAAATCGCTGATCCTTTCCATCTTTTACGACTTCGCCGTCAATTTCACCTGATACTAAACCGAATTGAAATTCTCCCGAACCTGTAGGTTCAATCTCGATATAGGCTTCCACTTCCATGTCCAAGTAATCACTATCCCACATTGCCATCTCTGCGATCCGCCATGTACCGCTATATTCCATTGCTTTCATCCTCCACTTGCATTACAGATTTTCTCCTAATGACGACAACATAGCCGAGTCGCATTCCCCATTACACAATTTAAAACTATTCCCCGTATCTCTGCCGCAAAATAAATTCAGCTAGTGCTAAATCAACGGGCGTTGTGACTTTCAAATTCGTCTCTTCTCCCTCCACAATTTGCACTGGTAAACCGCATTTTTCAAACAACGCCGCATCGTCGGTAACTTCCCAACCTTTTTGTCGCCCTTCTTCGTGACACTGCTTTAACAATTTCACTTCAAATCCTTGGGGAGTCTGGGCTGCCCACAAATTGCTTCTGTCTGGGGTGTCTCGCACGATCCTACGCTCATCTACGACCTTAATCGTATCCTTGACCGGGATGGCGACAATCAAGCCCGGACAGGTCAATAGGGCCTCTGCAGATCGATCGAACAATTCAGCAGTTGCCAAACACCTCGCGCCGTCGTGAATCAACACTCGATCGGCATTGGGCGGCAAAGCTTGCAAACCGTTGTAAACTGACTCTTGCCTGGTGGCGCCTCCTTGAATCAGTTCCACGGGCTTAACCAAAGATAAATCGCTCAGAATGGCTTTAAAATCAGGAAAATCGTCTGGCTGGCCCATGATGCCAATCCAGCTAATGTGCTGCGAAGCTTCAGCCGCAGCCAAAGTCCAACTCAGCAAAGGTTTAGAGAGCAAAGTCAGCAGCAGTTTGTTCCGCTGACTCCCCATCCGTCGCCCCGAACCCGCTGCAGGAATTAATAAGTGCATTTACTAACCGTTTTTAACCCAACTAGATATATATAATAAGAGCGTCCTGTACTTTTGAGTCAGTTGTTTAGCTGTCAGCCAGTAGCTTTTAAGGTCTAGAAATACTATAAGCTGATAGTTGAGAGCCGATCTCTGAGAGCTACCTCGATCAATAATAGCCCGATCGTTTATGATGCGAATACTAGCACTTGTCCCTGGCGGGATTGGCGACCAAATTTTATTTTTCCCCACTCTTGATGACCTCAAGCAGTCTTATCCCGACGCGCAAATTGATGTCATCGTGGAACCGAGGGCAAAGGGTGCTTACCGAGTCTGCAAATCCGTCAAAGAAGTCTTGACGTACAATTTCAAAGACCGCAACGCTATGGCAGATTTGGGCAATTTACTGGGCGTAATTCGCGATCGCGAATACGAAGCAGTGATTTCCCTTGGCCAGCGGTGGACTGTAGGGTTGCTGCTGTGGCTGACAGGCATTCCGCAGAGAGTTGGCTATTCGGGAACTAACGGCGCTCGATTTCTCACTGCTGCTGTACCGCTGAAAACTGAACAGTACGCCGCTTCAATGTACCATGATTTGCTGCAAGGATTTAACATTACAAATCCTTGTCCGGCGATCGCAATTAATGTACCTAAACAGGACATCCAGTGGGCGGAAGCCGAACAGCAGCGGTTGGGCGTAAAAGAAAGCGGATACATTTTGATTCACGGCGGTTCCAGTCAATTAGCTCTGTCTAAAGGTATTGACAAAATTTACCCTACAGACAAGTGGAAGCAAATCATCGAAGACTGTCAGCAGCGGCAGCCGAATTTGCCCGTTGTTGTTGTGAAAGGCCCAGAAGATGCAGAGTTCGTGAAAAAGTTAGTCGAGTTATGTCCGAATGTAAAAGTTATCTCGCCGGATGATGTCGGCAAGTTGGCGGCCACTATTGCTGCTGCTAATTTGATGATATGTACTGACAGTGCGCCGATGCACTTAGCTGTGGCGGTTCAAACTTATACAATAGCTTTGTTTGGCCCGACTGAACCGGCGAAATTGTTGCCAAAGAGCGATCGATTTTTGGGCATTAAATCTCCTACTGGCAAAATGGCAGACATCTCTCCTCAAGAGGTTTTGAAGAAGGTTTGGGGCGGCTAAGAACAAAAGTTCGTAGTAAGGACTTTTAGCTGGTTAGCTGGTTCCCAGGCTCTGTCTGGGAACCCATATCTAGAGGCTCTGCCTCGCTGCTTGTGTGCGCTTCACAGGAGCCAAGCCGGGGGACGAGGAAAGAAGTGGGGGATCTAAAACTCGATGTTAGTCTTCCAAATCATCCATCATCTGCTGCATTTCCTTCTTCTTTTGCTTGGCAAACTCAACGCTGCCCAAACTTGTCAACAATCCGCCCGAAGCAGTGAGAGTAGCCTCTGAGATTTTCTCACAAAATAGAAGTGCGATCGATCCGAAAGTAACCATTGCCGATGCGGCGGTGACAAAAAAGGCAAGATTGTAGCTTTGGCGAACTTGCCGCAACGATTCTCGCAGCATTTCTTTCTTAATTTCGCTATAATATTCATCAGGTTGCGAGTTGCCGAATAAGTTAAAATTCATAACTGTTTCCTTTCCTAAATACTGATAAGTTTTTGTTTCTACAATTACTCTACCGAAGCAAACAGCGAGAGTCTAGGGCAGATAGGGCGAGTTTTAATTTGCGATATGCCCTAATTTTTGGGGCAGATAGGGCAGGAGATTAAAACCTATCTGCCCTAGACACACAGAAGTATTTAAATATAGAATGTGAGTGCGATCGGAGTTACGGATGAATAATCATGAAATCTCGCTCCCGCTAGCCCCCATGCTGTTTCCTTCCCCCGAAATCGGCCAGGGAATTCATTCCCTGGCTAATAGCAAAAGTCGGTTAAAACCGACTAAAATACTAATTTTTAGTCCTCTTAAGAGGACTTTCGCTATGAGACAGGGAATTCATTCCCTGTCGGACTGTCGGACTCTCCCAAAACCCGCCAGGGAATGAATTCCCTGGCTAATAGCAAAAGTCGGTTAAAACCGACTAAAATACTAATTTTCAGTCCTCTTAAGAGGACTTTCGCTATGAGACAGGGAATTCATTCCCTGTCGGACTGTCGGATGATGGAATTAACTGAAAAACCAATAACAATAGCTAACAAATTACTATGCGCGACTCCGATAAAGTTCAATCGAGTGCAAAGGGATAAGAGTATCTCCGAGAACAAATTAAAGAAAAAGGTTTTACTCAAGAAAAACTTGCCCAACTCGCCAAAGTTTCCACCGACACGATTAAGCGCTTACTCGGTACAAAAGACTGCCCCAATGGCGTAGAAAGATGGCAAGTTACCAAGATAGCTGAAAAATTAGGAATAGAACCCACAGATATTGTTGACACCAAAAATTGGAATGCCGAAAATTCGCTGCCGCCAGAGTTTGAATCACTCATAGCAGAAAAAATTAAAACCTTTTGTGGCCGCCAATTTGTTTTCAAGGCTTTTCAGCAATTTATCACCGAAAATCCTTGCGGTTATTTTACAATCATCGGGGATGCGGGAATGGGCAAAAGTTCGATCGTTGCCAAATACGTCTCCGAACATAAATCTCCCTGCTATTTCAATATTCTCGTCGAACGCCGCAACAGACCAGAATTGTTTTTGAAGAGCATTCGTCGGCAATTAATTGACCGCTATCAATTGCCAAATTCTGAAGACGCCGATTTACCAACTTTACTGGCAAACGTGGCAGAAAAACTTACTTTGGGCGAACGTTTGGTAATTGCGATTGATGCACTGGATGAAGTCGCACAAGAAGCGGGAGAAAATCTTTTACATTTACCGACAACTCTGCCAGAGCAGGTTTACGTTTTGCTGACGAGGCGGCCATATAACCTCGGAAAAAAGCGGCTGTCCGTATCTCCGGGAGTTCGGGTAAAAGAGTTAGATTTAAGAGATAACAAGTATGTTACTTCTAATCAGGATGATATTAAAGAATATATTCGCTTTGTTATAAATACCGATTCTGACTATCAAAATGGACTGAAAAACTGGATTCAAACCCGCAACATTGCCGATTCAATTTTTGTTGAACAAGTGACCAATAAAAGCGAAAATAATTTTATGTATTTGCGGTATGTTTTACCAGCAATTGCTAAGGGCGATTACAATGACTTGGATTTAAAGCAATTGCCAGACGGGCTGCAAGAATATTATCAAAACCATTGGGTGCGGATGGGGATGGACGCTAAGCCAGGGCAATTGATGGAGATTGTCTTGTATATTTTACTAGAGATTGGCACGCCGATTCCCTGCGAGATGATTGCTGGAATTGCCGAGGTAGATGAATGCGATGTGAAACAGGTTTTAGAAGATGAGTGGGTTGAGTATTTGAAAAAGCAGAATGTAGAAGGAGAAATCTGCTACACCATCTATCATGCTAGTTTCCTTGACTTTCTGAAAGCAAAACGGGAGATGGATTCAAAGCGGAAAATTTTTAAGGAAGTAAATCAACGGATTGCTGAGTATTTAGAAGAGGAGATGGCGTGAGATGGGAGAATTTGCTGACAAGTTAGCGGCTAAACCACTTTTCTATCAACGTGCTTATCTGGGCAGCTTACTGCCAAATTATGTCAAGTCAGGGAATTTAGAAAAGTATTATCAAATGCTGACTGATTTTAACTTCATGATGGCAAAGATTCAGCATCCTGATTTTGGACTGCAGGCACTTATTGATGATTTCGATTTGGTTGACGATTCAGAAGCATTAACTCACCCAGAGTACAACTCAGAAAAAGTTAAAGCCCTGAACTTGATTCAATCGGTACTGTGGATTTCAGTGGATATTTTGACTCTAGATAAGACGCAACTCGCAGAGCAATTGTTAGGGCGCTTGCTGCACTTTAACATTCCGGCAATTCAGGGAATGGCAGAGGTAGCTAAGCAGTGGAAAGCAGCACCTTGGTTGCGTCCTTTGACATCTTGTTTAACTCCCCCT
The DNA here is from genome assembly GCF_036702415.1 of Microcoleus sp. D3_18a_C4. Lineage (NCBI taxonomy): Bacteria > Bacillati > Cyanobacteriota > Cyanophyceae > Oscillatoriales > Microcoleaceae > Microcoleus > Microcoleus sp. D3_18a_C4. The sequence continues at coordinate 21,981 of NZ_JAUBTI010000047.1, forward strand.
GGCCGGGGACTGCTGCGTACTCTCAATGGTCACACCAGTTTGGTAAATGCAGTAGCCGTCACTGCTGATGGCAATCGGGCGATTTCTGGTTCAATTGACAAAACAATCAAAGTCTGGGATTTAACAACTAGAAAGGCAGAATTTCCTCTCAAAGGTCATAACGACTGGGTAAATGCACTAGCCGTCACTGCTGATGGGAAGCGGGCGATTTCTAGTTCACATGATAATACCCTGAAAGTCTGGGATTTAACAACTGGAAATGTCATTGCTAGTTTCACAGGTGAAAGCCCGATCGCCTGTTGCGCCATTGCACCGGATGGAGTCACAATTGTAGCAGGCGATCGATCGGGTCAAGTATATTTCCTGCGGCTAGAAGGGATGGAGGAACTAACATGAATTCATCACCTCTCTCAACTCCCATCTCTACCGATTCTTACCCAAAGGAATTTCAGCAACTCCTGCGAGAAAAAACCGAGAATTTTACAGGCCGCAAATTTGTTTTTTCTGCTATTTCCGACTTTCTAGCCTCCCACAGCCGCGGTTATTTCACAATTGTCGGCACTCCCGGCTGCGGCAAAACTTCCATCCTCGCCCAATATGTCACCGCCCATCCTCGCAGTATCTATTACAACGCTGCAGTTGAGGGCAAAAATCGAGCTGAAGATTTTCTCGCTTCTGTCTGCACTCAACTGATTGACAAATACCTTGCCGCCAATGGGGAAACATCGGAAATTGTCAAGCTAAGATCTCAACTTCAAAATCTCGAATCCCATGATGGGAGTTGGTTTCTGTCTTTGTTGCTTCAGCAAATTAGCGATAAATTAGCCGTAGCTTGCGAGACGGCACGTCATCGCCAAAAGTTGATAATAGTCATTGATTCTGTAGACGCGATCGCCCGCACCAGTCAGCCTCCCAGCTCAAATCTGTTTTATCTGCCGAGATATTTGGGCGATCGTACTTATTTTATCCTCGCCCGCCGCCCGTTTTTGAGAGAGAAATCCGGTTTGTTAATTGAAACCCCCTCTCAAACTCTCGATTTAAGAGATTATCCCGCCCAAAATCGGGAGGATGCCCTTAACTACATTCAGCAATACCTATCAACCGCACCGGATTTAACTCAACCCGAATTCTGCCAACAACTCGCCACAGTCAGCGAAAACAATTTCATGTATCTGAGTCAGATGTTAAGGGCGATCGGCGAGAATTCACACCCCGATGCTAATCTGGGAGAGTCCTCACTTCTCTCTGAACTTCCTCCCGGTTTAGCAGCGTATTATCAAAACCACTGGCTGCGGATGACAGGTGATGGCTTATCGGCGATCGACTTGTCTGTGCTGAATGTTTTGGTAAAATCCCCAACAGGTTTGTCTGTAAGTGCGATATCCAATATAATTGATCGGGATGAATACGATATTGAAAAAGTGTTAGACAATTGGATCGAGTTCTTAAATAAACAAGAAATGGGAGGAGAGATTTGCTATAGTTTGTATCATGATAGTTTCCGGGAATGGCTAGGCAAACAATCTATTTTAGAATCATGATGAGGACAAGGCAGTGTCCATAGGAGTCAACTTAACGTTACACCGATAGTCCGACAGGGGTTGAAACCCCTGCCTCAAAGCTAAAGTCCTCTAAAAGAGGACTAATAAGTAACCACACAAAATTAATTACATAAAGACTCCTTGCTAGGCAAGGGTTTCAGTAGAAATATTGTGTAATTAATGCGGAAAAAACACTTAAATTATTCAGTCCTCTTTTAGAGGACTTTCGCTATGAGACAGGGAATTCATTCCCTGGCGGACTAGCGGGTAGGCGGGAGGACTAGGGGACGAAAAGCTTAAGTAACATCAATTCCGATACCACCGAGTTTTATATTATATCAAAAACAATACAACAATGAAACGAGCAGTATTTCTTGACAGAGATGGCGTTCTCAATATCGAAGTGGGCTACATCCACAAAGTAGAAGATTTGCATTTAATCCCCGGAATAGCCCAAGCTGTACGCCGTTTAAATGACCAACAAATATTTTGCTGTTTGGTTTCCAATCAATCCGGCCCAGCGAGGGGTTATAATCCCGTCAGCCATGTAGAAGCTTTGCACAAACGCCTGTGTCAGTTATTAGAAAATGAAGCAGGAGCCAAGTTAGATGCTCTTTATTACTGTCCTTATTTAAGCGCAGCAGAAGGCGGAACAAACCCCGAATTTACGCGGTATTCGACTTGGCGAAAACCAAATACAGGGATGTTGGTAGCGGCGGCTTGGGAACAGGATTTAGATTTGCGAAATAGTTTTATGGTGGGGGATAAAGCGACTGATGTTGATATGGCTCACAATGCCGGCTGTACTGGCATTTTGGTGCAGACTGGTTACGGAGAAAGTGTGTTGAGCGGGGAGTATCAGCACCATACTAAACCGGATTTTATTGCAGCAAATTTAGCGGTGGCTGTGGAGTGGATTTTGCAACACTTTGATTAGTGTTTGTAGTGGGATTTAAGTTGTTTATCGTTGAGTCTTACAGGAAAGGGAAACGTAAGGAAGGGCGACTGTGAAGGTTGTACCCACGCCCATTTTGCTTTCGCAGGCGATCGCCCCTCCTTGCAATTCCACAGCTTTTTTAACAATTGTTAATCCCAAACCGTTACCTTTAATCTTTCCCGTATTCTTGCATCGGTAGAACATTTCAAATATTTTCCCTACTTCGGTTTCTGGGATGCCGATACCTTCGTCTCGGATACGCAGAATTAGTAAGGGGGAGTTAATATTGGTAAATAGGGAATTGCCAAACAAACACTGAGGAGATAAGCAAAAAATAGCTTCTTTGTCTCCTTCGCCTGCTAGACGGTATTCCAATTCCAAGGTGACTTGCCCGCCGTTGGGGGAATATTTCATGGCGTTGACGATTAAGTTAGAAATAATGCCGTGCAGCAATTGTTGATCTAATATTGCACTGGTAACATCTGATGGGATTAATGTTAGTTTGTGCTTGGCTTCATTTCCTAACTGCAATTGAGCGAGCAAGTCTTGACAATATTCGACTAGATTTATCGGTAATGGATTGCATTTGAGTTGACCTGCTTCTGCTCGACCCATAAACAGCATATCATCGATTAGCTGGTTCATCTTTTGGGTAGCTGAGTGCACCAGCCGCAGGGTTCTCACTTGGGATTCGTCACTGCTGCGAGTTCGATCGAGCTCTAGAAGTTCCGCAGAGATTAAAATCGCGTTGAGCGGGTTCCGCAATTCGTGAGCGGCCATTGAAATATAATGGTTTTGGCGGTGCGATTTTTCTTCCACCGACTCTCTGACTGCTTCTGCAGCTTTGAGAGATTCTCGCATCTTGGTTTCGATTTCGTGTCTGTGCAGGGCAATCTCGATCGCCACCCGCAAATCATTTTGTTGAAATGGTTTGATAATATAACCGAATGGATCTGTAAGTTTCGCTCTTTGCAGCGTTTGAGCGTCGGCATAAGCTGTTAAAAATACTGTCGGCACATTCATATTAGTTCGGATTTTCTCTGCCGCTGTTACCCCGTCTATCTCACCTTTAAGCACGATATCCATCAACACTAAATCGGGCGGGTTTTCTATCGCTTTTTGAATTGCTTCTTCTCCTGAAGAAACTGTAGCTGTTACTGCATATCCCAGTTTTTTTAATCGACCTGCTATGTCTTGCGCTACAATAACTTCGTCTTCGACAACCAAAATTTTTATCTGGTTCATTTTTCCTTAAATGCGTCGCCGATAATTTAACTCTTTAAAAATTAGAGTGTAGCAGGTTCCACACTGACTGTCAATGGCAATACTCGCCTCTAATTGGCTAGACAACATTCTCACTAATCGCAATCCTAATGTTTCCGCATTTTCTACGTCGAAACCCGGCGGAAATCCGCTACCAGTATCTTGAATAATTAATTGGAGTTCCTGAGAACTTAACTCATTAAATTCTATGTTAATTTCACCTTTCGCACTTTTGCTAAAAGCATATTTTAGGGAATTAGAAACTACTTCGTTTATAATTAAACCGCAAGGAATGGCTGTTTCTATATTTAAATAAATTGGGTCAAGGTTGAGATTGAATTGGATGGCAGTGTTGCCGCAACCAAAAGATTGATACAAATTAGCAACTAAGTTTTCGACGTAGGGGGGAAGGGCGATGCGATCGAGATGTTCGGATTGATACAGTTGCTCGTGAATTAGAGCCATTGAATGGATGCGGGTCTGGCTTTCTTCAAATAAAGCTAGCGTCGGTTCGTCTTCAATATATTGAGCTTGAAGTTGCAGCAAGCTGGAAATTACCTGCATATTATTTTTGACTCGGTGGTGAATCTCTTTGATCAATACTTCTTTTTCGCGGAGTGCTGCTTGGATGCGGGCCTCGGTACATTTGCGATCGCTGATATCTTCGGCAATACCCGCGATGCGGTAAATTTTGCCCGATTCGTCGTAAATGGGAAAAGCTCGATCGCACACCCAGCGAATTGTGCCGTCTGGCAGAAAAATCCGATATTCGGTATTGGTGGACTCGCCCTGCAACACTCGCCCCATTGCCTCTTCCAACAGGAGTTTATCTTCTGGATGCACCCACTCCATCATTTTTAATGGATCGGCATACAATTCTTCGCGACTGCGCCCCCAGATTTGTTCGTAAGTTGGACTCAGATACAATAAATCGGTGAAGTCCGCAGACATTAGCCAGAAGGAATCTTGGATATTTTCTGCTAACTGGCGGAAGCGTTCTTCACTTTCGCGGATGGTTTTTTCTGCCTGTTTGCCTGCGGTAATATCTACTGCAATGCCCACGATGCGGTAAACTTTACCAGATTGATTTCTAATCGGAAAAGCCCGATCGCGAATCCAGCGGATTTTGCCGTCAGGCCTGACAATTCGATATTCTATCTCATCTTCCGACTCAATTTGTCTAGTTAAATTAGCAATAACCCGCTCGCGATCTTCTGGATGGAGGGAATCTGCAAAAAAGCGCCTGTTAGCATACAAATTAGCGCAGCTTCTGCCCCAAATCTTTTCGTAAGCCGGACTGATATAAATAATTTCCTGGGGTTGAACGTTTACCATCCAAAACACGCTTTCAATGTTTTCTGCTAGCTGTCGGAACCTTTCTTCGCTTTCTTTCAGTGCTGCTTCGGTTTTTTTGCGATCGCTAATATCTTCTGTCACTACTACATTGTAAATTGCCCCGCTCAGCGGTTCTTTGATTAGCGATACTGTAATATTTACCCAAACTACACTGCCGTCTTTGTGCAGCAAGCGTTTTTCCATTGTAAAACTGTCAATTTCCCCGGCAAATAATTTCTTATTTTGTCCTAAATCTGCATCTATATCTTCTGGGTAAGTAACGTCCATCCAAGTTCGCGACAGCAGTTCGCTCGCAGTATATCCGACTATTTCGCAGAATTTTTGATTGACTCGCAAATAGCGGCCTGTTTCGTCAGGGTGGGTAATACCGACTGCCGCTTGTTCGACGGTTGCCCGAAAGCGTTCTTCGCTATCTCTGAGGGTTGCTTCTGCTTTTTTGCGATCGCTAATATCGCGCTGCACGCCAAAATAGCCCACAATTCTGCCGTGGGAATCGTAAATGCAAATATAGTCGCCTTCTATCCAAACTGGAACTCCGTCAAACGTGCGATTCTCATTTTCGATGTGAATTCTGCCAGCATCAAAAAGTTGCTTGATTATCTCTCTGCTACCAGTCAAGTTGTGCGAAAATAAAGAGTAAAGCGTCCGGCCAATAAACTCTTCCCTAGTACCTCCGTATTGAGCTATCAAAGCATCGTTTGCCTTCGTTACCCGCCCGTTAGCAAAGACGTACTCCAAAACTTTTTCTTTGTCAACGGTATTGTCCCAGTTTACTGGTTCGTCCAGCATCATAAAGAAAAAGCCATCTAAAGATTGAGAGAAAAACAATTCTAGCTGTTCCTGGCTTTCTCGCAGAGCTTCTTCGGCCTGCCAACGATAGATAATTTCTTCCCGCAATTGAGTGTTGGCTGTTTTCAAGTCTTCAGTGCGCTTTTGATATTTAATTTTTAACTGATTTTTGATTTCTTGCAGCGCTATTTCTGCCTGTTTTTTTTCGGTGATATCTTGAGTAACGACCATGCCTGCAAAAATTTCTTCCCGGTCGTTTTTGACGGGAGCAATGGTTGTTGAATAAATGCGATCGCGGTATTTATATTCAAAACTATTCTCTTTTCCTGCCAAAGCCGCGCGATATTTAGTCTCAAAAAATTGCCAATCTTCAGGTGGCGATACTTCCCACAATGTTTTGCCTTCCAACTGTTCTTTGGACAAACCAACTGCTGCCAAACCTTGACCGTCAACCAGAGTATAGCGCAAATCGCGATCGAACAAAAACACCGAGCCATTGGGATAATGTTTGATGAGAGTTCGGTACATTTCCTGGCTTTTTTCCAGAGATGCGATTAGCTGAATGCGATCGTCCTCAGTGATATCAAATTCAGTTACGGACCCCGAAAAGCCAGCATTCTCGACTGCTTTGAGTTGTGCTTCTAATTTCTGGCACAATTCTCTTTGCTGCTGCAAATCCTCTTCAAGTTGCCGAATTTTTGCTTTTTGCTCTGCGACTAATGCTTCGCTGGTTTCCAGAGGTCGATCGATCTTGGTAGGATCAATACACATAATGGCTCTATGTTTTGCAGTTGCGGACTTGAGCTTTTTCAAGCCAATACTAACAAAGCTCAAGCCTTCACTGCCAACTTAATTAGCCAGAATCTTTTTTGACTTCTGCCGAAAGCCTTCTACCTTTATCTTACGTGGGGGTTTGGGGGAGTTATAAGACCCGCGCCATAATCTTTGATTCCGCGCGAGGATACATGGACTCCCCCAAGTTAATTACAGGGACTCGATGTCCCTGTAATTAATATTTAGCGGTTGATCGTCGTCCAGTAAATACCCTATAATACAGGAATGCTTACACTTACTCACCGTTACCGAATCTATCCAGACGCCATTCAAGAGCCAACACTCATTGAGTGGCTGGAAATCTGTCGTGGGGCATTTAACTATGCACTTCGAGAGATAAAGGATTGGTGCGATAGCCGTAAGTGTGCGATAGATAAATGCTCTCTCGAAAAAGAGTATATTCTCTCTCCTGAAGTTAAGTTTCCTGGCGAAATCTACCAGCTCAATAACTTGCCCAAGGCTAAGAAAGAATTTCCTAAACTATGCGAAGTTCCTTCCCAAGTCCTTCAGCAAGCTATTAAACAACTGCATAAAGGTTGGGAATATTTCCAGGAAAGAGGGTTTGGCTTTCCTCGATTCAAAAAATACGGTCAGTTCAAATCCTTGCTGTTTCCTCAATTTAAGGAAAATCCAGTAACGAATCTGCACGTTAAATTGCCCAAGATAGGAGCAATTCCAATTAACTTGCATCGACCTATCCCGAACGGGTTTACGGTCAAGCAGGTGAGGATATTGAGGAAAGCTGACAAATGGTATGCGTCTATTTCTCTCCAGTGCGATGTTAGTATTCCCGACCCAAAACCTCATGGTCATCCCATCGGGGTTGATATTGGTCTGGAAAAGTTTTTGACAACAAGCGACGGTGTTCTTGTAAAACCGCCAAAGTTCTTTAAAAGCTTGCAAGGTAAGCTGAAATTGCTGCAACGCAGGCTTTCGAGGAAGAAGAGGCGGTCGAAGAATTACGAGAAACAACGCATTAAAGTTGCACGACTTCATCACCAAATCGACAACACAAGATCGGACTTTCACTACAAACAAGCTCATGCCCTTTGTGATGCTGGCGATATGGTCTTTATGGAAGACTTGGATTACCGCATCAGTGCCAAAGGGATGCTTGGAAAACATATGCTTGACGCTGCATTTGGTCAGTTTAGAACCATCGTCAAGTATGTGTGTTGGAAGAGAGGAAAGTTCTTTAGTGAAGTTGACGCTAGAGGGACTTCTCAAGAATGTCCTGAATGTGGTGGTGAAGTTAAAAAAGACCTGAGTGTTAGAGTTCATAACTGTCCTCACTGTGGATACACAACGGATAGAGATATAGCAGCAGGTCAGAACATAAGGAACAGAGGAATTAAACTCATTAGTACCGTTGGGCAGACGGGAACCGAAAGCGCCTGTGCAGCCGATCTACCGGGGATTGATGAAAGTCAGTCTAGGCAAGTGGCGAAATCTCGCATTCTTAGCAACCAGGAAATCAAAGAAGTGATTCTTTGGAAGCCTGCGCTATAATCTTCGATTTAGCGCAGGAGGATGTCACTTAGGAACTCCCGCCGTCAAGACTTCATGACTTTCCAATGTCACCAAAACATCATCTTCAATTCTCACACCAATACCGCGCCATTTTTCAGGAACCTCCGGCTGTCCTTCAACCGGTTTAATATAAGGAGAAATATAAATCCCCGGTTCCACCGTCAGCACTTGTCCTGCCTGCAAAACTTGCGGATTTTCGCCGTACTGATAAACGCCGACATCGTGCACGTCCAATCCCAGCCAATGACCGGTGCGGTGCATATAAAATGGCTTGTATTTCTCTTCTTTAATTATCTCTTCAATGTCCCCCACCAAAAGTTTTAAATCCATTAAACCTTCCACCAAAACGCGCACTGCTGTTTCATGAATTTTGCTGTAAGGATTTCCCGGATATACTTGACTAATTGCCTGCAATTGTGCTTGCAAAACTAAGTCATAAATTATCTGTTGTTCGGCTGTAAATTTGCCGCTAACAGGAAAGGTGCGAGTAATATCGGCGTTGTAGTAGCCGCAAGCACAACCGGCATCTATTAGCAGCAAATCGTTTTCCTGCATTTGGCGGTTGTTTTCGATGTAGTGGAGGACGCAGGAATTGTAACCGGATGCAACAATTGAAGGGTAAGCGGGAGTGCAGCCATTTAAGCCAAAAGTATGTTCTATTTCAGCTTGAATTTCATATTCGTACCTGCCCGGTTTAGCGAATTCTTGGGCGCGGTTGTGCGCTGCAACTGAGATATTAGCGGCTTTTCGCATTAATGCTAATTCTGTTTCGCTTTTCACCAGCCGCATCGGGTGTAAAATGATGTTGGAATCTTCGATTGCTGTGGGGCCTGTGCCGCGTTTCGGATAGGTTGCCATCAAGCGCTGCCAGTGATTGAGGACTGTTTGGTCGAAACTACGATCGCGCCCGAAGTGATAGTATATGCGATCGGCCTTTTCTAAATATTTCGGCAATTTTTCCGCAAGTTCGGCGATGGGGAAAGCTTCATCCGCGCCGTACAATTCCTTAGCGCCTTCTACTCCGGCGCGATAACCGTGCCAAGTTTCTTTTTCCAAGTCTTTTGGCTGCACAAACAAAACAAATTTGTGTTCTTCGTGGTGCGGCGCGAGCACTGCTACCGCCGCCGCTTCATTGAAACCGGTTAAGTAGAAAAAATCGCTATCTTGTCGGTAGGCATATTCTACATCGTTGTGCATGACGGCTGCGGGGGCGCTGCGAAATATCGCCGTCCCGCTGCCAATTTTTGCCATTAATTGTTCGCGTCTTTGCCGATATTCGGTGGGGTTTGTCATCCGATTTTAGATTTTAGATTTTAGATTTTAGATTGAGTGTCATATTAACACTCGGCGGTTTCAAGCGCTGCTTGTCAGACTTGCACCCGCAAGGGGCAAGGGTTGAAGATATAGGTGCTCGCTTTTTTTCTGGGTCTACTTATTTATTCTCTTGTTCTGCGATCGCCAATTTACAAGTATAGTCAAGCAGCCGAGACAAAGATGAGTGGCCATCGACTAAAGTCCATTTCGGAGAGAAATTCGACCAATTTTCGCCATCTTGGCTAACTCTGACAGTTCTCAACTGTCGTTGCTGGCAGTCAACTTCCATTTGCGCCAACAATTTATCGTTACTAAACTCTTGAGTTACTAAAATAGTTCTGACTGGATAAGAGGGAGCACCGGGAATATCGGATTTGCTTAATTCAACGCTGCTGGAGTCGATGCAAATATCTACAAAACATCTTGATTTTTCGGCGCGGGCGCTCAAAGTATTGACACCAACAAAAATAAAAGCTGCTATTAAAAAAAATGACGACTTTTTAGTATGTATGGCTAATGTAGTATTCATCTGCGTTAATTGGCGTTTAGGGGCGGTTTAATATTAGACCTCTTGCAAAAATAGCTGGGACGGGCAAGATGCCCATCCCACAAAAAGTTTTTTCTCTTGTGGGATGGGCATCTTGCCCGTCCGAAAATTTGCTTAAAAGGACTTTTGCAAAAAGTCTATTATTGACAGTTTAATAAAAAAGTAGGGACGTGGCAATAGTCTTGCGTCCCTACTTTTTAAACACACGGCAATGCCGTGTCCCTAATCTTTAAACAAGTCTTAAAGCTGAGGAACGTATTGTTCTTTTTCAGGAACAAAAGTGTATTCAGAGACGATTAGGCGCAACTCTTCGCCGTCGATGGTTTCTTTTTCGATCAACAAATCGACTAAGCGATCGATCACAGTGCGATTTTCGCGAATAATTCGGCGCGCGTCGTCGTAGCAGTGATCTACAATCGATCGAACTTGTCCGTCAATCCGAGAGGCTATTTCTTCGGAATATTCCGATCGCGCTGTGTAGTCGCGGCCGAGGAAAATTTCGCTTTGCTGAGCTTCCAGGGCGATGGGGCCCAAGGTAGACATCCCGTAGCGAGTCACCATTTGCCGCGCCATGCCGCTTACTTGCTGCAAGTCGTTGCCGGCACCGGTGGTTACTTCGGCATCGCCGAAAACTACTTCTTCGGCTGCGCGGCCACCCAAGGCACCGCTAATCCGGGCCAAAATTTGCGATCGAGAAATCAAACCTTGGTCTTCGCTGGGCATGAACCAAGTCAAGCCGCGGGCCTGTCCGCGAGGAACTAAGGTAACTTTTTGAACTGGATCGTGGGCTTGAATGATTGTACCGACGATCGCGTGGCCGATTTCGTGGTAAGCAATCAAGCGCTTGCTCTTGCTGTCCACCAAAGGAGTGCCTTCCATACCTGCTACCACGCGATCGACTGCATCGTCAACTTCGAGCATCGTAATCGCTTCTTTGCGGCGGCGGGCGGTTAAAATAGCAGCTTCGTTGAGCAAGTTAGCCAAATCAGCGCCGGTAAAACCAGGAGTGCGGCGGGCGATGGCGTCCAAAGAAATCTCCGCAGACAGCTTCTTGTTGCGCGCGTGAACTTCCAAAATTTCCAAACGGCCTTTAATATCCGGCGTATCTACGCTAACTTGGCGGTCAAAACGTCCCGGACGCAGCAGCGCTGAGTCGAGCACGTCGGGGCGGTTCGTGGCAGCAATGATGATAATGCCAGTATTGCCCTCAAAACCGTCCATTTCGGTCAGCAACTGGTTCAGGGTTTGTTCCCGTTCGTCGTTACCGCCGCCGATACCGGCGCCGCGCTGGCGACCGACTGCATCGATTTCATCGATAAAGATGATGCAAGGAGCATTTTCTTTGGCTTTCTTGAACAAGTCCCGAACGCGGGAAGCGCCGACACCGACGAACATTTCGACAAATTCCGAACCGGAGATGCTGAAGAAAGGCACGCCGGCTTCGCCTGCGATCGCTTTTGCCAGCAGGGTTTTACCGGTTCCGGGAGGGCCCACTAGCAGCACGCCTTTGGGAATCTTCGCCCCGACTGCGGTGAAGCGTTCGGGTTTTTTGAGGAATGTCACTACTTCTTGTAGTTCTTCTTTGGCTTCCTCAACGCCTGCTACGTCGTCGAACAGTACGCCTGTTTTAGCTTCCATTTGAAAGCGAGCTTTGGACTTGCCAAAGTTCATGGCTTGGCCAGGGCCCCCTGGCACGTTGCCACCGCGGCGGAAGAGGAAAAACAGGCCTCCTACTAACAAGAGGGGAAATACTAGATTGCCTAAAAGTCCCCAGACAGCGCCGTCGTTGCGTAGTGGGTGAGTGTCGAAGCTGATTTTGGAGTCTCTGAGCCTAGAAACCAGTTCCGGGGCATTTGAGGGCAAGTCTACCCGCCACCGCTGCTCGTGATTGTCCAGTTCGGGATCGACTGCTAGGACAATAGCCGTCCGGCCTCCGTCGTAAAGGTCAACGCTGGTCACTCGACCGGCGTTTAAGTAATCTAAGAATCGACCGTAGCTCAGGCGGGTGCTGGCGGTGTTCTTGCTCATTTCTGCCGGGGATGGGGCAAAGGCCCCCTGCCACAAGAAAAAGCCGATGACTAAGGCGGGTAAAGTCCAAAGTAGTATAGTTCGCCAAGAAATTTTCATAAATGCGGATGCCTTGAATTGGGGACAGATCGGGTAAGATCGCGGTGTCGGAGAAGTGCGACAAAAGTTTACACTCAGAATCTTAACTAAATTTAACTTAACAATGCACTCTCAGGCAACAGAGGTTCGAGGACGATCGCTCCAGAAAAAGTTAGGTTAGTTACGGTAAGGGCGATCGTCCCGAATATAATGTTTGGTGCTGATTTCGATACCGATCTAGGTAGAGTTAGAAGAATCGCCGCAAAACCCACTGTCTTTAAGCGTGGCAGTGTCAAGGGATAAGGCATGATAATGGTGAGGCTCAGTGAGGTAACACATTTCAATGACAACTAGACAGCTTGTTCCTAATTCGGCTATGCTGACCCAGCAGACTAAAGTCGCTTCTAACAAATCGATTATTAGTGCTGATTTGGGTCGGACGGCAACTAAAGCTTGCGTGAGTCGCAACCCTAGTAGCGTTGTTTTCATCCCTGCCAACGTGGCTGCTATGCCCGTGGAAAAGGTGCGGGGCGGCAGCTTTGAGTCCAAAGCAACAGACCCTCTGTTGGATATGTGGCTGGAGTACCAGGGCAAGGGCTACGCGATCGGTCAATTGGCGGCAGATTTTGGCGCTAATCTCGGTGGCGCTGACCAGTCGAAAGTAGTAGATGCTTTGGTTAAGGTCTTTTCCTGTGCTGGATATTTCCAGATGAAAGGCGAAATAGCAGTTGTGCTGGGTTTGCCATTTTATTCGCAGGATCAGTTTGAGAAGGAAAAGGAAGAGATTATCAGCCAACTGCGCTCTCCCCACGTTGTGGTGTACCGGGGCGAGCGGGTGGATATTAACATCAGTCACGTTTGGGTGATGCCGGAAGGGTTCGGCAGCCTGATTTGGTGCGAGGCTCAAGATAACAAGGAGTTTACGCCGGAGTTGCCCGAACTGTCGGTGGCGGTTGTGGATATCGGACACCAAACTACGGATTTGTTAATGGTCGATCGTTTCCGGTTCGCGCGGGCTGCTTCTAAGAGCGATTCCTTCGCAATGAACAAGTTCTACGAACAAGTTGCCTCAAAGATTCCGGGAGCAGACCCTCAATCTCTGTCTTTACTGGAAGCAGTGAATAAACCCGAGGGCCAGCGTTTTTACCGTCCCAGAGGAGCGACTAAGCCGACTAATTTGGATCCGATTATTAAGGACTTGCGGGAGGCTTTCGCTAACGAACTGTCCGAACGTTTGGTGCAGTGGCTGCCCGAACGTGTGACGGATGTGGTTCTGACTGGCGGTGGCGGCGAGTTTTTCTGGGAGGTTTTGCAACCTTTGCTTAAAGACGCCAATCTTAAGGCTCACTTGGCTCAGCCTTCCCGGAAAGCTAATGCTTTGGGACAGTTTATTTATGCTGAGGCTCAGCTAGCCACGATAAAGTAACGCATTAAGGCTTGAACCCTATGGCACTGTGGGCAAAAAATAAGGCGAATTTCTCGGTGGCGTTTACGGAAGATGCTGCGGATCAAACTTTGCTGGCCGCTATTGAAAAAGAGTTGGCTTTCACGAAGTATCAGACTTTCAGCAATCTCTGCAAGCAAGCTTTGTGGCAGTTTTTGTCTGTATCTGAGTCTGCTAGCTCTACACAGAACTTTCAGCGGTTGGAACAGCGTATTGCTGAACTTGTGGTAAAATTTGCTGAGTTTGAGCACAATGTTTCGGCAGAGGAATTAAGCCGTTTGGAGGGACTGGAACATCACCTGAATCAACTCAGCGCGCAGTTGGATCAATTGCAGGGGAGTGTTAACAGTAAGTTTGCTCAAGTTTCTTTTGCCCCAGTTTCAAAAGTAGTAGAGCCTGGCCCGATTGAATCTGAATCTGTGGCGGATGATAATGTAGTGTCTGATGCTGAAGTTGCTCGTCCTCGGGATTCCGATCCTTTGTTGGAGCGTTTAAGTTCTTTGTTACCCCAAGATTTCTAAAATGAGGTAGATTAACAGTAAGACTTTTTCTGACATTTGCTAACAATCACTTACATTTGCCAGAGATCTTTATATCATATAAGCTGTTGCGGCATTTAAATTGTCTGTCAAAAAAAATTAAAGTCTTGTGGGGAGTAGGGGTTGGGCGTCCCGCCCGCCCTGAATATACAATTTAAATGCGCGACAGCTTAGAATGAATTTAGCCACTCTGATTTAGGTGAAAAACCTTGGTAGTACGCAACCGCTATATAAATAAGTTGCCTCTACACTATCAAAGCAAATAATCAGATTGGCTAATAGCTGTAAGCGATAACCAAGCTGAAGGCAAGAATATAAGTGCTTGTAGAAATTTCTACGGGCATCGGTTGATACGCCTTGGTTGAGATCAGCTCTCAACTTATGTATTTGTTAGCAAATGTTAGCAAAAAAGTATCGGTAGACCAAGGCTAAAAAGCCTTGAGATGTAATGTTAGTGGCGCGCTGTTGGCAGCCGGTACTGAATACAGACACAAAGCGATCGCTCTTTTGAAAAAAAAGGGCGATCGCTTTGTTATTGCCGATTTTAGATTTTAGATTTTAGATTTACTCATTTTTGTCTAAGCTGTTGTGCACCTAATTTGACACTCAATTTTTCTACAATTATTGTGGAACGGGCATCCTGCCCGTCTCTGAATTCAATTTAAATGCGTAGCAGCTTATACCATTCCCATTATTCGATTAATCCTAACCTGTGTAATCGCGAACGAATGGCACTAGGCTGTCGTTGAAATCTCTGAGCTAATTCGTCAATTTGTTGACCGCTAGCGTATTCTTTCTTCAAATTTTCGTCTTCATCCTGACTCCACTTGACATAAGCTCTGGGATATTTTTGGCGAATTTTCTCATTCTGGGTTTTAGGTCGATAACCATTCTTTTGCTCGCCATTCAAACCAGAACCCAACTGTGGGTTAATTTCCCCAGCGCGACTAGCTAGCGCCTCTTGCACGCGGTTGGGAAGCGCAGCAATTTCTTCTGAGAGCTCAGCCAAAGCATTGTCTACTTTTTGCTGAAGTTCTGTTAGCTGCCGCTGCTGCAAATTGCCCCACTGCGGCAGTTCGTTGATAAACTGCTGCAAGTCCAGAATTATTGTTGTCAAAGTTTCGACTTGTTGCAACTCCGGTCGCTGTTTGAATTGGCGGCTGGTGAGTTCGATCTCGCTTTGAATCATTTTAATAGTTTTTTCTAAAATTATTAGTCGCTGGCGCAGGTTCTCAATTGCTGAAATTAGAGAGTGTACGTTTTCTCCCGGCGCAACATTGAGATTTTCGCGAGATGTTTGAGCAAGAGCTTCGTCTAAAGCATTTACAGCAAGTTGCAATTGCTCGATCGCCCGATCGGTAGTAGCTGCTTGTTGATTTACGCGATCGAACGTGGCAGCCGTACTTGCTTTAACTTGCCTGTGCAGCTTCTGCCGGTTCACAAAATTCAACACCAACGAAATCACTACAGGCACTTGAGCATAAACGCTCTGCCCCCAAACCAAACTAGCAGCCAATCCCACAGCAGAGGCAGCAATAAAAACCACTTCAGCAGTTTCTAACCAATTGCTCGACTTGGGATTTTGGATTTTGGTGGGTGAGTTGGATGATGACATAGCTTAATTGGGAATTGGGCATTGGGCATTGGGCATTGGTCATTGGTCATCAGTCATTGGGAGGCTGTACATCACCGAATTTAAAATTACTATGGTTTTTTTATTGATGCCAATCTACTTAAATATATTAAATCTGCAAAATTACTCGAGCTAAAGTGAAATAAATCAAGACCCCGAGGACATCAACGGCGGTGGTAATAAAAGGAGCAGACATTAAAGCGGGGTCTAAACCCAAAGAACGAAATAGAAACGGCAGAGCTGAACCGGCAATAGAAGCTAAAATTGCGATCGCAAACAAACTAATCCCCACCGCCATCGCCACTTCTAAACTCCCTTGCAGAGTGTAAGCCCAGCCCGTCGCTACAGTCCCCAATATAGCTCCTAGCAGCGCTCCCGCCATCCCCTCGCGCACAATTACTTGAAACGGGCCCATAGCTGTAATTTCGTCAGTGTTCAAACCGCGAATTACCACAGTTGAGGACTGAGCTCCGACATTGCCTCCAGTGCCAGTCAGCAGGGGAATAAAGGCTGCTAGGGCGACTACTTGGTTCAAAACATCTTCTTGAGCTCTAATAATTGCGCCGGTGACAGTATTCGTTAAAAGCAGAACAAACAGCCACACGACCCTTTTCCGGGCAACAGTGATTAAATCGGTCTGAAAATAATTGTCGCCGCCGGACTGGACGCCGCCCAAGGTATAAATATCTTTGGCTGCTTCTTGTTCTAAAATGTCGATCGCGTCGTCAACTGTAATGATGCCGACGAGACGCTGTTCGCGGTCTACAACGGGCACAGCTAAAAAATCGTAACGCTGGATCAGCCTAGCTACTTCTTCTTGATCCGTTCCTGTTTGAACAGAAACTACGTCGCGGGTCATAATTTCGCCGACAGTTTTGTCGAGGGGGGAAGTTACTAAATCCCGCAGAGATAAAATACCTGTCAAGCTGCGTCCGGCGTCGGTGACGTAAAGAGAATAAATTGTTTCGGTAGTTTTAGCCAAAGAGCGAATTCGGTCTAAAGCTTGGGCGACGGTAAAGCTTTCTTTGAGAGAAATATATTCCGGGGTCATGATCCGACCGGCGGTACTGGCTTCGTAACCCAAAAGTTGAGCCGTAGCTTCGCGTTCCGTCGGGCTCAATTCACCCAACAGGCGACGGACTAATATTGCCGGGAGTTCGTCAAAGAGTTTAGCTCGATCGTCCGGGGACATTTTGTCTACAATGTCAATGACTTCTTGGCGTTTGAATTTTTCGCAGAGGGACTGCTGAACGCTGGAGTCGAGATATTCGTAGACTGCGATTGCTTCGTCTTTGGAAAGCAAGCGGAAAGCTATTACTTGCATGGTTTCTGGCAGGCCTTCGATAGCTTCAGCTATGTCTGCTTCCTGCACCGGGTGCAAAATCGCTTTTGCTCCTTTAAAGTCTCCTTCTTCCAACAGGGCCCTTAACTGCGATCGAACTAATTCCCGCAGTTCTTTCCGCGCGTAGGTGGGTAGAGAAGACGATTGATAACTTTTTTCTGTCACTGATGACCCTCCTAAACCTGTGCTGCGCGCCTTCCTGAATCCAGTTTAGAGCCTATTGACGCCACTGGTTGCAGCGATCGGACTTGCCCTGACAAGATCCGCACGATTTGGGTTCAAACTCAGATGTTGCACCATTGTCAAGAACGGGCTCTCCGGCCCGTTCCACAAAGAATGAGTTTTCTCGCTTCACAGGCCGAAAAGCCTGTTCCTAAACAAGTAATTGAGAATGGTGCAAGATGTGAGTTCAAATACATTTATCTCGATCGGCGACACTCATCGGTAGGAAAGGAGAATTGCGCCCGAGCACTTTTTCCAACAAATTCGTCGAACTTTGATTGCGAATAAAATTATTGACTGTTTCTTTCCATTCAGTGTCGCTGGCTGGCAGGATCGTGCCGTAAGAAATGCAGGTTAAAGGCTGCTGCGGTATAACAGAATATTGGCTTTGAGTTAAACCCTGTCTCAGCGCTTCTCCTACTAACAGCATTCCGTCGCTAGCGAAGGCATCGATTGTGCCGGATGCCGCATCTTTTACACCAGACTGTCGGCCCGCGATACCTTCATACAAAGGTGTAGGGCTAGGATTTAGACTCTCCGATCAAATCAATGAACAGGGAACAGGAAAATTATTTTATGTAGGAATGGGTCTCAAAAGCTGCATCTGAATAGTATAGAATTATAACAAACTAGATGGGACATTAGAAGGTGCGTATTGTGGGATAAAAATTCTCTGCGCTCTTAATTTTATTACAAAATGTTTAAACTTGTATCTTTTCCTTAACCATTTTGTATTCTTTACCAAATCTTTATTTTTGTTCTCTAGGGTCTTGTTATTGCTGATTCAAGCGAGCTTACAGCACTTTGCCACAAGAGTGAAATACTTTTTAGTTAAAAAAGAGGTCTTTATGACACACTGCCCCTGCTGCTCGAATCAAATGCTCCGTCACGTTCGCGAGCATCAAATCTACTGGTTTTGCCGCCACTGTTGGCAAACAATACCTATTTACAATCGGAACATATCTAGCTTATCGCCCTCTCTAAATTTAGTTAGCCAGCTAGGGCTTAAGGAACAAGATTCTTTATATGTAGAATTTAACAGTGTTATTTAGGGCTGATAAACTTTAGAGATTGTCCTAGCGTTAACGGGTTTTCACGCTCAAAACTTTGCTGTGTTGTATAATTAAATTGAAATTATCGCCCAACAAATTGAATGCATATCTATTCAGAGATCGCTTAATTTATGGCTATTACTAGACTAAACCTGATGATAACCTTATGGCAAAGACCACTTAAACGATTGCTACCTCTTCTGCTTGGTGTGGTGGGTTCTCTTGCTGTTTTACTTACGTGGCAACAGCTAACCCTCAACGGACAAATTCACATCGAGCAGTTAATTCAGCAGGAAGCCAATGCGATTCATTCACAACTGACCCAAGAATTATCAATTCGGATGCTGACACTTCGGCAGATGGCGAATCGCTGGGAAGCCAATGGCGGTACACCAAAGGCTATTTGGGAAGCCGATGCTGAGGCTTATGTAAAGGATTTCTACGGTTATCAGGCGATCGCATTAGTCGATCCATCATTTAAAGTGCGATCGATTGTGCCACTGGCTGGGAATGAGGCAGCGCAAAACCTAGATCTTAATCTGGAACTGCGTCGCAAAATCACTTTGCAAGTGGCTCGTGATTTGCGTCAACCTATGTTAACTCGCAATGTTTCCCTCGCTCAAGGGGGTCAAGGATTTCTAGCAAGTTTTCCTTTATTTGTAGGGGAGCGGTTTGATGGGTTTATTGTCGGAGTTTTTAAGTTTAAAACTCTATTTGACAGTATTTTAAAAGTGCCTCCTGGGTACAAAGTGGCTATATATGATGGCACAAATTTGATCTACGGTCAAGAGCCTTTATCTCATCATTCACTGCATAAAACAGTTGTAATAAGAGCCTATAGTGCAGAGTGGCGACTAGATATTTATCCCAACTTATATTTAGTAGGAAAAGAAGATTTTTATTTGCCAACAGTTGTGTTAATTGGTGGCTTAATTTTAGTGTGGCTGCTGATGTTGGTCGTGTATCTCGCACAAGTTAGTTATGGCGAAGTCGATAAATTTAAAAAAGTAAATCGCCAGTTGCAATGGGAAATTCACCAACGACAACAGGCAGAAATTGCGATCGCTCGACTAGCTGCGATCGTTGAATCTTCGGAAGATGCCATTATCAGCAAAGATTTAGATGGTGTAGTTACAAGTTGGAATGTAGGAGCAGAAACAATTTTTGGATATACAGCGGTCGAAATAGTAGGGCAATCAGGGATAAAAGTGATTCCCGCAGACTATCGAGATGAGGAAAACGAAATTATCACCAAAATTCGGCGAGGAGAACGCATCAAACACTACGATACAAAGAGGCTGAGGAAAGATGGAACATTAATCGATGTCTCGATGAGTGTCTCCCCCATTAAAGACCAAGCAGGGAATATAATTGGAGCCTCAAAGATTGGCAGGAATATTGCTGACCGCAAACAAGCAGAAGCAGCACTACGTGAAAGTGAAGAACGCTGGGAACTTTCTGTACGCGGGAATAATGACGGCATTTGGGATTGGAATGTTCAAACCAACGAGGTCTTCTTTTCTAGTCGTTGGAAGGAAATGCTGGGCTATGAAGACCATGAAATCCAAAACATTCTAGACGAATGGGCTAATCTAGTACATCCCGATGATTTGGGATGGGTGATGCAAGTCATTCAAGATCATTTTGCCAAGAAAACTCCTTTTTATATCACAGAACATCGCCTTCGCTGCAAAGATGGTTCCTACAAATGGATTTTGGATCGCGGTCAGGCGCTTTGGGATGATGCAGGTAACGTAATTCGGATGACTGGCTCTCACACCGACATTACGGAGCGCAAGCAAGCTGAAGTTGCTTTACAGGTCAGCGAAGCCAGATATCGGCAATTGATCGATAACTTAAATGCGGGTTTTGTGATTCATGCGACAGATACCAGCCTCCAATTCTGTAATGAAACGGCCGCTGAATTATTAGGGTTTTCAATGGATCAAATGCTGGGAAAACCCGTGAGCGATCCGGCATTGCATTTGGTGCGGGAAGATGGCAGCGAGATGCCCCTAGAGGAATATCCCGTGAATCAGGTTTTATCTACTGGAAGTTCCATTAAAAATCAGGTTTTAGGAATTAAAAAAGAAATTGATAGTTGTGTTTGGGTATTAGTTAATGCCTACCCGGAGTTAGATCGAAAAGGTCAAATTAAACAAGTTATAGTTACGTTTATTGATATTAGCCCGCGCAAAAAAGTAGAGCTGGAAATCCAAAAAACTCGCAATTTCTTACAAGCACTGCTGGATAATTTACCGGTTGCGGTTTTTGTTAAGGACGCACAGCCTAAACAATTTGGTGTATTTCAGTTTTGGAATAAAACCAGCGAACGGTTATTTGGCATTTCAGCCGAACAAGCGATCGGCCAAACTGGCTATGATTTGTTCCCAACAGAACAGGCTATCTTTTTTGACCAAAAGGATAGAGAAGTTTTTGAAAAAGGTATGACTGAGGATATTCTCGAAGAAGTCATTGACCGTCATTGTCTGGGAAAACGTTGGCTGCATACGGTGGAGATTCCCATTTACGACGAACAGCATCAGTCCCAGTACCTACTTTGTTTTTCAGAAGATATCACCGATCGCAAACACGCAGAAGCAGAGCTTAGAGAACTGAGTGAGGTGATGAAAAATGCGCTGTCCGGCATTTCCAAAGTGGATGTACAAGGACGTTACCTCTATGCCAATAAAGCATATTCTGACGTGACAGGCTATCAGCCAGAAGAAATGGTGGGGATGTCTTGGGAAAAAACCGTACATCCCGATGAGTTGAAAAAACTGGTTGCGGCCTATTGGCTGATGGTGCAAGAGGGCAGAGTAGAAGTTGAAACGAAAGGAGTCCGTAAAGACGGTTCTGTTTTTTATAAGCAATTGGTGATGATTTCAACTTACGACGAACAGCATCAATTTTTGGGGCATTACTGCTTCATGAAAGATATTAGCGATCGCAAAAAAGCCGAACTTGCACTAGAACAGGAACTCCTGCGGAGTAAAACCTTCTTCAACACTTCACTGGACGGCGTTGTTGTCATGGATAGGGTCGGAAAAGTTGTCGAAGCGAGTCCCAGTTTTGCTCAAATGCTAGGCTACACCCTAGAAGAAACCCTGAATCTGAGTGTGTTTGATTGGGATGCTGAATGGACGCAGGAAGAACTACAACTTATACTCGATAGAGAGGAGGTTATTCCGCTGTTTGAAACGCGACATCGCCGCAAGGATGGTTCTGTATATGACGTGGAAATTAGC
Source organism: Microcoleus sp. D3_18a_C4 (assembly GCF_036702415.1). Classification (NCBI taxonomy): domain Bacteria; kingdom Bacillati; phylum Cyanobacteriota; class Cyanophyceae; order Oscillatoriales; family Microcoleaceae; genus Microcoleus; species Microcoleus sp. D3_18a_C4. The sequence continues at coordinate 43,678 of NZ_JAUBTI010000047.1, forward strand.
TGGAACCGGGTGAAATTAGAAGATGAGATGATGAACTTCTGTATCTGCCGGGATATTAGCGAACGTAAACGCAACGAAGCCGATCGCCAACAATCCGAAATCGAGTTAAAAATCTCTCAAGCGCGATTTGCCGGAATTTTAGAAATTGCCAGCGATGCGATCATTTCGATCAATACCAATCAGCAAATCACTTTGTTTAACAAGGGAGCCGAACAAATTTTTGGTTACGCGGCCGAGGAAATTTTAGGGAAACCCCTGGCGATGTTGATGCCCTCGCGCCTTGCCGATGCTCACCATCAGCACGTCAGCCACTATGCCCAGAATGGAGGCTGTGCAAGGCAAATGGCAGAGCGAGGAGCTATTTTTGGACGACGCAAAGATGGCTCAGAGTTTCCGGCAGAGGCTTCGATTTCCAAGATCGAGATCAACGGTGAAATTATTTTTACTACCTTTCTGCGAGATATTACGGCTCGACAACAGGCAGAGGAAGCTCTGCGCTATCAGAAAGAGATGTTTCAAACAATCGTCGATCATATTCCAGTAATGATTGGTTTGTTTAACAAGCAGGGTAAAATAGAATTGCTCAACCCGGAATTTGAAAAAATTTTAGGTTGGTCGCTAGAAGATTGGCAGCAAAAAGATATCTTAGCTGAGTGTTATCCTGACCCGGTTTATTGCCAAAGTGTCTTAGAACATATGCTATCGGCAACCGGAAAGTGGAAGGATTTCACAACACTCACCGCCAGGGGACAGCAGTTAGAGACATCTTGGGCAAACGTGGCACTTTCTAGCGGGTATTTTTTGGGCATTGGGCAAGATATTAGCGATCGCAAACAAAAAGAACTGGCACTGCAGCACGCAATGGAAGCAGCAGAAGAAGCGAACTTGGCAAAAAGTACCTTCCTAGCCAATATGAGCCACGAATTACGCACTCCCCTCAACGTGATTCTAGGATTTGCTCAGGTAATGACCCATGACCCCTCTCTAACTCCCAACCAAAAAGAAGACCTGCAAACAATTCGGCGGAGTGGCGATCACCTCTTGAGTTTGATTAACGATGTGTTGGATCTTTCCAAAATTGAATCGGGACACTTCACCGTTGAAGAAAGCGGATTGGACTTAATTGCGCTACTGCATTCCCTCCGAAATATGTTGGCGCAACGAGCAAGTTCTAAAGGACTTGACCTTTGTTTCGAGATTGCGCCAGAAGTTCCCCAATTTATGCTTGTCGATGCTCAAAAACTCCGTCAGGTTTTGCTCAATCTGCTGAGTAATGCTATCAAATTTACCGATCGGGGAAGCATTACTTTGCAAGTCAGCATTGAGCCGAACGGTACAGGGGCATTAGCCACAACTCGGCCGATTCTCCAGTTTGTAGTGGCTGACACAGGTGTAGGGATTGCACCGATCGAACTCAATACCATCTTCGATGCGTTTGTGCAAGCCCAAGCTGGGAAGCTATTGACCGGCGGTACTGGGCTAGGTCTAACCATTAGCCGCAAATTGTTGGAACTCATGGGCGGAAAAATTTCTGTCAGCAGCACTCTGGGACAGGGGAGTACCTTCAGCTTTACCCTTCCCGTCAGCCCCATCAGTGGAGTTAATGTTACACCCGAAGAGAATAATCGCCTCGTGATTGGGCTGGCTCCCGGTCAACCCGATCGTCGCATTTTGGTGGTTGACGATCGAGCAGAAAATCGCTTGCTAATAGTCAGATTACTGACACAATTAGGATTAGAGGTAAAAGAAGCTACCAACGGACAGGAAGCGGTGCAGATTTGGCAAGAATGGCAACCCGACCTAACCTGGATGGACATTCGGATGCCCGTGTTAGATGGATACGAAGCTACCAAGCAAATTCGGGCAATGGAAGACGGACACAACAGTATCATTATTGCACTTACGGCCCAGGCTTCCCAGAGCGATCGCGCCCTCGCCTTAGCTGCTGGCTGCAACGACTACATAAGCAAGCCCTTCCGGGAACAGACCCTATTTCTTAAGATGGCCCAATACCTAGGTTTAGAGTATGTATATGAGGAAGAGGAAACAGAAAAGGGGAAACGGGGAACAGATTGTTTTCCTTCTTACCTGTGTTCTGTTGCCCCTGGGGTTCCAGATTCCCTCGATCCAACGCTTCTGGCGACATTACCAAAAGAATGGGTGGTTGAGTTGGAAGATGCTGCTTTATGTGGGGATGATGTTGCGATCGTTGAACTGGTAGCTCAACTTTCCTCAAACCTCGCTCAATTGGGTATTCATCTGACGGAACTCGCCCACCAGTATCAATTTGAGAAAATCCTTAATCTAATTCAAGGTAATTTCCCAAGTGGAATTCCTCCATTGGATTTATAAGCTGTTGTGCAGTTAAACGTTTGATTAGGACTGGGGAATTAGGAACAGCCAACAATAATTCAAGTGAATTCTTGGTAAGTTTTGAAAAAAAATTCGTTAATTTTTATTGAAAATTGTTGCTCTAAAATGCCTCATAACACACCCAAAATTTCCCCAATTACTCCTTTAAATTTAAAAAGTTTAGAGGAATGCAGTGAAGAATCCGTGTATGCTCCCGGTCATATTCAGCCCCACGGAATCGTTTTAGTGCTGCAAGAAAAAAGCCTCAAGATTTTACAAGCTAGCGAAAATGTAGAACAGTTTTTTGGCATTTCTGCCACAGAATTGCTAGGTCAGCCATTGCCAGGGTTATTTGGTCACGATCGAGTACAAGAAATTGTCAGGTATCTAGCAGCTCAACAACAATTAAACATTCATAATAGCTTCGATCTAAAAATACCTCTCAAAAACGGCAAACTTCAAACATTTAGAAGCACACTGCATCAGCTACCAAATGAGTTGATTCTGGAGCTAGAAGCCCAAGGGTCTATTGAAAAGAATCATTCAATGGATTTCTATCATCGCCTGCAAACAGTTATTCTCAACTTTCGCACTGCGATCGGTCTTTCTGATTTAGCTCAAACCATTGCTAGAGAAGTTAAAGCCATGACCGGGTTCGATCGCGTGATGATTTATCGCTTTGAAGCCGATGATCATGGGGTGGTGATTGCTGAAGAGAAAGAAAGCTATCTAGAAAGCTATCTGGGATTGCATTACCCGGCGATCGATATTCCCGTACCCGCCCGCAAATTGTTTTACAGCAATTGGGTTCGCCAAATTCCCAATATCAATTACACCCCGGCCCGCCTAATTCCCACCCACCATCCCCTAACCAATACACCCCAGGATCTAAGTGCTTGTGTGTTAAGGGGAGTATCTCCCTACCACATTGAATATTTGCAGAATATGGGAGTGGCTGGGACACTGACGATTTCGTTAATTGACGATCGGCGGCTGTGGGGATTAATTGCCTGTCACCATTACAGCCCGCGATTGGTAGATTACGAAACTCGCAAAACCTGTGAGTTTTTAGGACAATTTGCCTCGATCGAACTGGTGCATCAACAAGAGCGAGAATTGAACGTTTACCGATCGCAGGCGAAAACTATTCAGGATAAACTTCAGCAGGCATTCCGGCGAGAGTCTAATTTTATCGAACAGGTATTGACCGAAAATGCTTCTCAATTGCTAGATTTAGTTCACGCTCAGGGAGCTGCAATCCTGCTCGACGGTCGTCTGACATTGGTGGGTCAAACACCATCTGAAGCTGAGGTTGGCGAGCTCGTGCAGTGGTTGGTGCAACAGAACAAAGAACGAGTGTTTGCAACAGCTTCTTTGTCTGAGTTTTATCCCCAAGCGAAGCAATTCAAAGATCGAGCTAGCGGTGTTTTAGCAATCTCAATCTTGCTATGCTACGCCACACAAAAGTCATACCACATCCTGTGGTTCCGACCCGAACAAATTCAAACCATAAACTGGGCAGGTAATCCACAGGATGCTGTGTCGATCGACGAACTTGGAAAAATGCACCTGTGTCCCCGCCAATCCTTTGAACGGTGGCAAGAGACAGTGCGCCAGATGTCTTATCCGTGGCAGATTGCAGAGTTAGAAGCTGCAGCCGAAATGAGACATATCCTCATGCTGGCGGTGTTAGAATTTTCGCAAGCTGCCCTAGAACACGCTGCTGAAAGGGCAGCAATAGCCAACCGTGCCAAAAGCCAGTTCCTTGCCAACATGAGCCACGAGCTCAGAACGCCGCTCAACGCCATTCTGGGATTTACCCAGCTTATGAACCGCAGCCCCTATATCCCAGAAGAATTTCAAGAGCATTTAGGCATCATTACCCGTAGTGGAGAACATCTGCTGACATTGATCGACGATGTTTTGCAAATGTCTAGGATTGAAGCAGGGCAATTGGTACTGAGTAAAAGCTGTTTTAATCTGCATCGACTGCTGGGTTCTATTAACGAGATGTTCTCCCTCAAAGCGCCTGAGAAAGGGTTACATCTGAGCAGCGAGTGGGATGCTACTGTGCCCCGTTATGTGTGTGGCGATCAAGCAAAACTTCGCCAAATCTTGATTAATCTGCTTGGGAACGCGCTCAAATTTACCACAACAGGAAGCATAGCCCTGCGCGGACGAGCTTTTTCATCAGATGATATGCCATCCGGTACAAATTGCGATCGGGCCACTAATCAACCCGACGTTAAACCAACTATTACCCTGTGTGTCGAAGTTGAGGATACCGGATCTGGCATTTCCCCCTCAGATTTAGAATCGATTTTTGACGCATTCATCCAAACCAATCGCGGTCGTCACGATCGAGGAACAGGTTTAGGACTGTCTATCAGTCGTGAGTTTGCGCGTCTGATGGGAGGCGATATCACCGTGCGAAGCACCCTGGATCGAGGCTCGACTTTTACCTGCAAAGTCGTTTTGGAACTACCAGAGTCCCTTGATTTAGAGGAACCTGAAACGAGCGATCGGATTATCGGGCTCGCACCTGGGCAACCTATCTACCGAATTCTAGTAGTAGAAGATGTTCTAGAAAATCGGCAACTGCTGGTGACGCTGCTGGAGTCAGTTGGGTTTGATGTGTGTGCCGTGGAAAATGGGGTAGAGGCGATCGAGCGCTGGCAAACATGGCACCCTGACCTGATTTTGATGGACATTCAAATGCCTGTCATGGATGGTTATGAAGCCACCAGACAGATTCGATCGCAACAGTCATTAGTCCTTAGTCATGGGTCATCAGCAGACACGAGAGGGCAAATGTCACAGGACAAAAGACAAATTACACGCATCATTGCCCTCACTGCCTATGCTTTTGAAGACGATCGCATCGCCAGTCTGCAAGTCGGTTGCGATGACTACATTGCCAAGCCGTTTACTGAAGACACACTTTTCGCCAAAATAGCTCATCACTTGGGCGTCCGCTACTGCTACGCCGAAAAAGTTCGACCAGACTCATCAGCTTCGCCACCAAAGATATTTACTCCCGACTTGAAAACCATGCCAACCAAGTGGATTGCAGAAGTTCATGAAGCAGCACTCGATCTTAGTGATAATAAGCTTTATCAACTTATCGCTCAAATTCCCAAGGACAAACAAGATTTCATCGCGGCGATGACATCTCTGGTCGATAACTTTCAGCTTGAAGCGATCGCAACTCTCACCCAGATTTAGAAAGAAGACCATGACAGCTATATTCAAACTTGCCGCCGAAACGAATATTCTCATCGTGGATGATACCCCAGACAATCTGCGCTTGTTAGCCAAAATTCTAGAATCACAGGGCTATATTGTGCGTAAAGCGCTCAACGGCAGAATGGCACTCCAAGGTGTTCATCGCGACCCACCGAGTCTAATTTTACTTGACATAAATATGCCGGAGATGAATGGGTACGAAGTCTGCCAAAAGTTAAAAGCATCGGAAGCGACTGCTCAGATCCCGGTTATTTTTATCAGTGCGCTCGAAAGAGTAGAAAACAAGGTACAAGCCTTTGAACTGGGTGGTGTAGACTATATTACCAAACCCTTTCAAGAGCAGGAAGTGCTGATGCGAGTAAAAAATCAATTACTCATCCAACAGCAACGCCAACAACTGCTCGAACAAAATCAACGTTTAGAACACGAAATCCAAGAACGTCTGAGGGCAGAAGCCGAAGTAAGGCAGCTATCCGTGACGGATGAATTAACTGGATTATATAACCGACGTGGCTTCTTTTTACTAGCCGATCAACAACTCAAAATTGCTCGACGCACGCAAACATCCTATTTTATTTTGTTCGCTGACTTAGATGGTTTGAAAAAGATTAACGACACTTTCGGACACGAAATGGGAGACAGAGTAATCGTTGACGCAGCTCAAATATTGAAGCAAACCTTTCGTGAGGCGGATATTGTGGCTCGACTGGGAGGAGATGAATTTGCTTTATTTATTCCTAATTTTTCGGGTGATTCATCTACTAATTTTCATGCTCGGCTGCAAGAAAATATAGATCGCTTTAATCAACAGTCCGAGCGAGCTTCTATATCAATAAGTCTTGGTGTGGAGTTTGGGGATTTAAACAATGAAGTTTTATTAGAAGAATTGCTGGCCAAGGCTGACAAACTAATGTACGAGCATAAACGCACTAAACGCTGTTTAAATCCTCAACCGTTCTTTTGAGAACAGCGATATTGGATCGCCATAAGCATTATTTATTAAACGTGAGTTCAACCCAGAAAGAGTAAACTGAAAACAAGATAGGGAAACAGCTTGAAGACTTTAGACCCTCAGCCGCCAAACACGATTCTCTCCCTGTATTAGGTTAAGGGTGTGGGGAGCATCTCAGTTTTGCATTTACAGTGCGAGCGTCCCCGCTCGCGTATTGTACAATACGCGAGCGGGGACGC
>NZ_JAUBTI010000048.1:0-6009 GCF_036702415.1 Microcoleus sp. D3_18a_C4
TGAAAGTCGGCTCGATCGAATCCATGACGTGGCGATCTACTGACTCCTTTAAGATACAAGGGGCGGGTTCACCAACAATAATTGCCCATAATCGACAATCTCATAAACCCGCCCCCGCCCATAATCGCATACAGTCTATGGCGATCGAAGTATTTCTTGAGAAATATTCAACTCTGACCTTGCGGGTTTCGTCTTTTTGTGCAACTAAACTTCGCGATTTCCCATCGCCCTGTTTAATATCCCAAAAAATTTAATTTTACAAATTCGAGAAAAACCGTTTTTTGTAACATTTTACACATTTTATCATCAAGTTTGCTGTTACGGTTTGAAACGTAGCAATCTAGTAAAATTGCACGCTACAGTATGCTTACCTTTAAAAAAGGTAAGTGAATTGCAGTAATCAACAGTCTCGGATAACTCCCTGAGTCCGCCAGGGAATGAATTCCCTGTCTAATAGCTAAAGTCCTCTGAAGAGGACTAATGAGTTTAAAATTTTTCTTAGTCCTCATAGCGAGGACTTTAGCTTTGAGACAGGGGTTTCAACCCCTGTCGGACTACGGGTTTAACGTGGAAAGTTGAAACCAATTGGCTTTTGGAGTGTCCCTACAATGGCTAGGTACCTTACCTGAAAAGTGCTGTATACAGACAAAAAACGAAAAATTTAACCGCTTCTAGGGTTCCGATTTGAATCAGTTTCTAACTCAGCTTAGAAATTTCAAGTGCTGGTCCGAGAGAAGCAGACTGGTTCTCCCCAGATTTAATTTTAGGGAAACACTAGCCAGTTACACGGCGGGATAAAAGCCCGGGAGAAACGCGATCGGTCATCAAGACTCGGTTCGTTAGCTCTCGGGCTTTATCCTTGTATATCAAGGGGGTTTGCGGAAGCTAAGGAAGCCAAAGAAGGTGCAAAAGCTCGATCGACATATTCACCTCTAACCAGCAACCAGAATATGCTATGAATATCCGATATTGCTCCCCCAAAAGAATGCGATCGCCCTTATCCTACTGCGCCATATTTTTCATCACCTTGTTTTTCGCTGTCGGCTGCGTCAACCCGGCAATTTATATCAAAACCACCACAGAAAGCGAAGCAACTTCTTCAGTAAATGCTAACGCAGTTCGCCTCGGATTCAGCGCGTGGCCCGGCTGGTTTCCTTGGCAAATTGCCAAAGAGCAAAAGATATTTGAAGCTAACAATGTTGCTGTAGACTTAAAATGGTTTGACGGCTACTTAGAATCGATCAGCACCCTCACAGCAGGACAGATAGATGCTAACAGCCAAACCCTCGGCGATACAGTAAACTCTATATCGGGCGGTGCTGACCAAGTAATTGTTTTAGTCAACGACAACTCGACGGGAAATGACAAAGTGATTGTCGCCGAAGGCATCAATTCCCTGGCCGATTTAAAAGGGAAAAAAGTTGCAGCCGAGGAAGGTACAGTCGATCACTTTCTATTGCTGTTAGGGCTGAGAAGAGCAGGTTTATCAGTGCAAGATATTCAATTTATACCGCTGGAAACTGGCAAAGCTGCGGCGGCTTTCGTCGGAGGGCAAGTCGATGCGGTGGCAGTATTTGCGCCGTTTACCACGCAGGCATTAAAACGATCGAACAGCAAGGAACTGTTTAGTTCCAAAGATTTTCCGGGGGCGATTTCCGACCATTTGGTATTCACCCGAAAGTTTATCGGCGAACACCCCGATCGAGTGCAAGCCGTGGTCAATTCATGGTTTGCAACATTGGAATACATGAAATCAAATAAAGAGAAATCTTACGAGATTCTCGCCAACCGCGCCGGAGTTAGCGTTGAGGAATACAAAGAATATGAAAACGGCACTAAGATATTTACGATCGAGGAAAACTTGAAAGCCTTTCAACCGGGAAATGACATGACATCATTGCAGTTTGCGGCGGGCGAAATGACTAAATTTCTCGTCGATGTAAATTTAGCAAAAACCCAACCAGATATCAGCCGATTATTTGACGCTCGTTTTATAAAAGCTTATTCGGAAGGTAAAAGCTAAAAGGCAGAATTTACGATTTTGCAGACACAAAAAACTTTCAACACTCTTATTTTTTAATATACCAAAAAGCTACTCAAATTACTCGCTCAACTGTTCTGCAATTAAATCATGCCACCAAATCCCGAACGCCGATCGATCCAATCCCACCTCAAGCAAAAAAGCCTAAATCCCACCGTTTTCTGGCGGATTGCGGAAGAGATACCACAACCCCTCAATATTGGGTTAACGGTAACATCGATCGCACTGCCGCTGCTGCTGTGGTGGCTAGTAACAACCTTCGCCAACGTAGACCCCAAATTTTTGCCTTCACCCGGCAAAGTTTTAGAGGCATTTGGCCGGCTGTGGAACACTCGCGAACTTTTGAAAGACACAGTAGCGAGTTTGTGGCGGGTGGGAGTGGGCTTTCTGTTCGCCTTGGTTTTTTCCATACCAATTGGCGTGCTGATGGGCAGTTTTGCCAGTATTCGCGCCTTGCTGGAACCAATGTTCGGCTTGATGCGATATATGCCCGCACCAGCGTTCATTCCCCTGCTAATTCTCTACTTGGGAATCGGCGAAGAACCCAAAATAACGCTAATATTTATCGGCGTCTTTTTCTTCAATTCGCTGATGGTAATGGATACAGTCAAGTTTGTTCCAAAAGACTTGATAGAATCTACTTATATGTTAGGTGGGAATCGCTGGGAAATCCTAACTCAAGTTATTTTTCCCCACGTTTTGCCGGGAATTCTTGATGCTAGCCGCATCAACCTAGCTGCGGCTTGGCAATTGGTAATCGTGTCGGAATTGATTGCGGCAACCGAAGGCTTAGGTCGCCGGATCAGCGTCGCAGGTCGATTTCTCCGAACCGATGAAATTTTTGTGGGGCTGATTGTCATTGGGGCGATCGGACTGGCTTTTGACTTGCTTTTTCAATATCTGCTGCGGGTTTCTTGTAAATGGTCAAGTCAGAAACAGTAAGCAGATGTTATACAAATCCTTGTTAAAAACTCTCGATCGTAATCGGCGGTTGAAACCGCTTCTAAACAAACGAAGTCCGCCTTCGCGGACTAAAGAGTTACTAACGAGTATTTGGTGTTATAAAGCAGACTGGTGTCATTTTTTTACTTACAATACAGAGGATAAACTCATGTTTCTGCAAATCAACAATCTGCACAAAAACTTTGAAACGAAAAACGGTAAATTAGTTGTCCTCAAGGACATCAATATGAGCATCAAGCAAGGCGAATTTATCTGCGCGGTAGGGGCATCCGGTTCGGGCAAATCTACTCTGTTGAGGCAGATTGCGGGATTGGACAAGCCGACAACAGGGGAAGTAAAAATTGATGGCAAGGAAGTTGTTTCGCCTGGGCCGGATCGAGGTATGGTATTTCAGCATTACACTCTTTATCCTTGGATGAACGTGCAGGAAAATGCCGAGTTTGGCCTTAAACTTCAAGGCGTGTCCAAGAAAAAGCGGCGCGAACAAGCTAGCTATTATTTGAGTGTGGTAGGATTGACGCAGTTTGCTTCGTCGCTGCCGAAAGAATTGTCGGGCGGGATGAAACAGCGGGTGGCGATCGCCCGCGCCCTCGCTTCTGAACCTAAAGTGTTATTAATGGATGAACCTTTCGGCGCCTTGGATATCCACACTAAAGAATCGATGCACGAATTCATGCTCGATTTGTGGCGTCGCACTCAGATTACAATCTTTATGATTACCCACGATGTCGAAGAAGCGGTGTTTCTTTCTAATCGGATTTATGCTTTGGGTGCTCGTCCCGGTACAGTAAGAAAGGAAATGTCGATTAATTTGCCCGATCGCACTCCCAGCGTTAAACGTCACGCCAAATTCCACGATTACCGCGACGAACTCATGGATTTGATGCGGAAACACGGACAGGAAGCAGTTGCAATGGCTGCTTAAATAGAAATAGGTTGGTAGTTGCACTTTTTGGGCGGGCAGGATGCCCAACCCCTACTCCCCACAAGAAAACTCACTTTTTGTGGAACGGGCATCTTGCCCGTTCTTGAGAATGGTGCAAGATGTCAACGGACAGGAAGCAGTTGCAATGGCTGCTTAAATAGAAATAGGTTGGTAGTTGCACTTTTTGCGCCCGCGCCAACAGTACAACTGCCAACCTAAGTAAGTGGAAACTTAACATCTTGCACCATTCTCAATTACCTATTAGGAACGGGCAAGATGCCCGTTCCACAACAATAAAATTGAGTTTTGTGGAACGGGCATCTTGCCCGTTCTTGAGAATGGTGCGGGCAAGATGCCCGTTCCCCAATAAAATGGAGTTTTGTGGAACGGGCATCTTGCCCGTTCTTGAGAATGGTGCAAGATATCAGTGGAAATAAATATTACTTTGGGAGAGGGTGAGTTTTGCCACTACAAAATACTATTGTTTTATTTCGCTGACCCCCCAAATACATCAAGAGGAACTTATGGTGCAACTATCATCGATCGACCCAAACTCACAAATCGATTCAAGCCTCGTATTAATCGAAGAAACCGTACCGGGCGGCGCGTACTGGTCGGGAGTCATCAAGCGCGGAAACACCCTGCGAATCACCGATTTAGAAGGCTCTCGCGGCGTTTCCATGCTGTGCTACAACGCCGATAATGCGATCGAACGTTTCAACGCAGCAGACACCGCCAAAATTCAATTCAACGCCTTTCTCAAACAAGGCATGGCGATCTACACAGACATGGGACGCATCCTATTTTCCATCACCCAAGACACCTCCGGCTGTCACGATTTGCTAGGAGGATGCAGCAACGCCACTAGCAATACCAAAAAATACGGCGAAGGAGACTGGAAAAACTCCCGCGACAACTTCCTCAAAGCCCTAACTCGGTGGGGATTGAGCAAAAAAGATATCATGCCCAACCTCAACTTATTTACTCGCATTGCCGTCAAACCAGACGGCACGATGGAGTTTCGCGAAGGCTGCGAAAAACCGGGTAGTTTTATCGATTTGCGAGCAGAAATGAACGTATTGACCATTATCTCTAACTGCCCCCACATCCTGCATCCGGGTTCAACTTACGATCCAAAACCCATCCAAATTCAAATTGTGAAAACCCCCGCACCCGCACCAGACGACTTGTGCCGCACCGCCAACCCGGAAGCCGTGCGCGGCTTCATCAACACTGATGCTTTGTTCGTGCAATAGAGTCGATTCCACAACTCAACTTTGTCCGCATCAATCGGCGGTAAAAATTTCTGCAATTCCATCACAAAAAGTGAACCATGACTGCAACTACTCAACAAATACTCGATCCAAAAACTGCAATTTATAACGAAGTTTTACCCGCCAGACATCCCTGGTCTCGCGTCATCAAAAAAGGACAGATTCTTCGTATTGTAGATTTAGGCGGAAATCAAGCAGTAGATTTTTTAGTTTACAATGCCGATGACCCTTCCGAACGCTACAGCGCCCCCGATACGATCGTCAATCAAGGCAACATCTTTGTCACTACAAACAGCCAACTCCTTTCCAACGAAGGGCGAGCCATGATGACCATAATTGCTGACTCCTGCGGGCGGCACGATACCTCCGGCGGCGCCTGTAGCTGCGAAAGCAATTCGGTGCGGTTTGGGCTAGATAAAAAATACCAGCACGCCTGTGTTGAAAATTTTCTCGCCGCAATTCTTCCCTACGGTTTGGGCAAGCGAGATTTAGTCAGTAATATCAACTTCTTTATGAATGTTCCGGTTAGCGAAGATGGCACGCTTGAAATTGTTGACGGCATCTCCGATCCGGGAAGCACAGTTGATTTGCGAGCCGAAATGAACGCGCTGGTTGCTATTTCTAACTGCCCGCAAATGAACAATCCTTGCAATGCTTACAATCCTACGCCGATTCAGTTGATTGTTTGGGATGCGGTGTAAAATAGCGTGGGTACTGCCTCCGCAATCTTTTTAGGGCGGGCTAGAAGCCCACCCCACAACAAAAATTAATGTTTGTGGAACAGGCATCTTGCCTGTTCTTCAGGA
>NZ_JAUBTI010000048.1:6109-48467 GCF_036702415.1 Microcoleus sp. D3_18a_C4
GTTTTAGGGCGGGCTAGAAGCCCACCCCACAACAAAAATTAATGTTTGTGGAACAGGCATCTTGCCTGTTCTTCAGGATAGTTTTAGGGCGGGCTAGAAGCCCACCCCACAACAAAAATTAATGTTTGTGGAACAGGCATCTTGCCTGTTCTTCAGGCTAGTACAAGATGTAACTAGATACCAATCAGCAATTCCCTAAATGTTTAACAAAGTTTTGATTGCAAATCGCGGTGAAATAGCCTGCCGAATTATCCGCACCCTCGATCGCCTCGGAATTGCTTCAGTAGCAGTATATTCTGAAGCCGACGCCCGCGCCTCGCACGTTTTTGCCGCCAGCGAAGCCGTTTGTATCGGTGCAGCCGCCGCAGCCGAGAGTTATTTGCGGTTCGATCGCATTCTTGAAGTTGCGCGCCAAACAAAAGCTCAAGCTATTCATCCGGGTTACGGATTTTTGAGCGAAAATGCTGAATTTGCCGAAGCTTGTGCCAGCGAAAATATTGCATTTATCGGCCCGACTCCGACTCAGTTGCGCTGCTTTGGATTGAAGCACACCGCGCGGGAAATAGCCGCTGCAAATCAAGTGCCGCTAACTCCCGGAAGCGCACTTTTAGCAAGTTTGGAGGATGCCCAAAAAGCGGCTGGGGCGATCGGCTATCCGGTAATGCTCAAAAGTACCGCAGGCGGCGGCGGCATTGGTTTGCAGGCTTGTTTTGGCGATCGAGATTTGGCAGAAGCATTTGAAAAAGTACAGCGTTTGAGTCAAAGCAATTTTAAACAAAGCGGCGTTTTTTTAGAGAAATATATTCAAACAGCTAGGCACATTGAAGTCCAAATCTTTGGAGATGGCAAAGGCAATGTCATAGCCTTGGGCGAGCGAGATTGTTCGGTACAGCGACGAAATCAAAAAGTAATTGAAGAAACCCCCGCCCCTGCTATTACCGACGAACAGCGAAATCAGTTGTACAGTGCAGCAGTGCGGCTGGGAAAAGCGGTAAATTACCAGTCAGCCGGTACTGTTGAATTTGTGTTTGATGTCGAGGCGAAACAGTTTTATTTTTTGGAAGTCAACACGCGCTTGCAAGTCGAACACGGCGTTACTGAAGCTGTCAACAACATCGACCTCGTTGAGTGGATGGTAAAACAGGCTTCGGGGGATTTGTTCCCCCTGGAAGAGTACCGCTATCGGCCGCAGGGACACTCAATTGAGGTGCGAATTTATGCGGAAGATGCTGCTAAGAATTTTCAGCCGAGTTCCGGGTTGCTGAATCAAGTTGCGTTTCCCGAAAACGTCCGCTGCGACAGTTGGATAGAAACCGGAACCGAGGTTACTCCTTTTTACGATCCGCTGCTAGCCAAAGTAATCGTTTGCGGGGATAATCGAACGCAGGCGATCGTAAAACTAAAAGCTGCTTTAGATGCCAGTGAAATAGCGGGAATTGAAACTAATTTAGATTACCTCCGCCAGATTTTGGACGATTCCCGATTCAGCCGGGGCGAACTGAGCACGCGCTTTTTAAACTCTTTTGAATACGCACCTTTAACGATCGATGTATTGGATGGGGGAACCTACAGCAGCATTCAAGATTATCCGGGGCGGATTGGCTATTGGGATGTGGGCGTGCCGCCTTCAGGGCCGATGGATCATCTGGCATTTCGATCGGCAAATCGTTTAGTAGGAAATCCCGAATCGACAGCAGGATTGGAATTCACAGCCACAGGCCCAACTCTGCGCTTTAATGCTGATACAGTTATTAGTTTAACTGGTGCAACTATGAAGGGAACGCTAAACGGCGAATCGGTGCCGTTTTGGACAGCAATTCCCGTAAAAGCTGGCAGCATTCTCAAGTTAAAAGCCATTCAAGGCGGCGGCTACCGCACTTATTTAGCAGTCAAACACGGCTTTAATGTCCCCGATTATTTGGGCAGCAAATCAACTTTTGTACTGGGCAAATTTGGCGGACACGCGGGCCGCACGCTGCGTCCGGGAGATGTGTTAAAACTCAATCAAACGGCAACTCTGGAAGCGGAAATATCTTTGCCTCTCGAACTCATTCCCACCTACAGTAATAATTGGGAAATTGGTGTTTTGTACGGGCCTCACGGCGCGCCGGATTTCTTTACTGAGTCAGACATTGAAATGTTTTTCTCTACAGAATGGCAGGTGCATTATAACTCGACGCGGACGGGCATTCGGCTGATCGGCCCGAAGCCGACTTGGGCGCGTCAAGACGGAGGAGAAGCGGGTTTGCACCCGTCTAACATTCACGATAATGCTTATGCGATCGGCACGATCGACTTTACGGGCGATATGCCTGTAATTCTCGGTCTTGACGGCCCGAGTTTGGGAGGTTTTGTGTGTCCTGCTACTATTGTGCAGTCGGAATTGTGGAAAATCGGGCAACTGAAACCGGGGGACAGCATTCGCTTTCACTGTTTGAGTTTTGCGGAAGCTTTGCAGCGGGAAATAGCACAAAATAGGCAAATTGCTACTTTTAGTTTGCCTGTTTTTGGGGAAAATGCGGAGGAATTGCCCGCAGTTCCCGCTTCTCCAATTTTGCACGAAATTCCCGAATCTCCGGGACAGGTTGCTGTTACTTACCGTCAAGCTGGGGATAAATATATTCTAGTTGAATACGGCCCATTGGTGCTGGATTTAAATTTGCGTTTTCGGGCGCACGCATTGATGGAACAGTTGAAAGCAAATCCGTTGCCGGGTGTTATCGAATTAGTGCCGGGAATGCGATCGCTCCAAATTCACTTTGAGGGCCGCCAGATTTCGCAACAGCAGCTAATGCAGGCGCTGATTGCAGCGGAGGCGGAACTTCCGGCGATCGAGGATTTGGAAGTGCCGGCGCGAATTGTGCACTTGCCTTTATCTTGGGAAGATGAATCGACGCTGTTGGCCATTGAAAAATATATGCAGTCTGTGCGATCGGATGCACCTTGGTGTCCCAGTAATATTGAGTTTATTCGCCGCATAAACGGGCTTGACAGCATCGAACAAGTCAGAGAAATTGTATTTAATGCTAGCTATTTAGTGATGGGTTTGGGAGACGTTTATTTAGGCGCGCCTGTCGCAACTCCCCTCGATCCGCGCCACCGTTTGGTTACTACTAAATACAATCCCGCCCGCACTTGGACTCCTGAAAATGCAGTTGGTATTGGCGGCGCGTATTTGTGCGTTTACGGGATGGAAGGGCCCGGAGGTTATCAATTTGTCGGCCGCACGGTGCAAATGTGGAATCGGTTCAAACAAACGGCGGATTTCCAGTCTGGTAAACCTTGGCTTTTACGCTTTTTTGACCAAATCCGATTTTATCCGGTTTCTCATGAGGAATTGCACCGCTGTCGGGAAGAATTTATTGAAGGGAAGTTTAAATTAAAGGTTGAGGAAATCACTTTTAATTTGAGAGAATACAATGAGTTTTTGCATTCTATTGCGGGCAGTGCGGCTGAGTTTAAAGCGCAGCAGCAGGCCGCATTTAATGCAGAGCGCGATCGCTGGGCCGCTTCCGGGGAATTTGACGCTGAAGCTGCCGCAGAATCCTCGGCGGATGTGGGTTCGGAAACGGCGGCGGAGGTTACTTTGCCGATCGGCTGTGAGGCTGTTGTCGCTCACGTTTCGGCTAATGTTTGGCAGGTGCTGGTTAATGTGGGAGATGCGGTTGCTGAGGGCGATCGGCTGTTAATTTTGGAAGCGATGAAAATGGAAATTGCTATTACTGCTGATGTTGCCGGCACTGTCGCCCAATTGTTTTGTGAAAAGGGACAAACAGTGACAGCAGGACAAATTTTAGCGGCTATTCAACCGAATTAATCCCTCTGTTGTCAGTTCGGGGAAAGTAGAAGCCGTTGGATAGTTGGGGGATGATTTTGATTGTTTTGTGGGATGGGATATCGTAGCCAGTCAGGTGTATTTTCACTGAAGGCGGGACACCCCACAAGAATCATCATCAAATTGTGCAACCCCGGCTCATTTAATGAAGATTTAGCAGCAGTTAGGGCTTCAAAAGGGTGCGGATACATCAATCAAACAGGCTAGTGGGCGATCGCCCCCAAGTTTCCGCTGTCGGCAGTTTTTCAGAAGGCTTAGCCGCTGTCAAGCAATGGCCAATCTGGCTTCATAAATCAAGCTGCAAAGCTAGTCATTTAGCAGGTTCGGTGCTCTGTTTAGGCTTTAAATTTGTTTAAACTCACATCTTGCACCATTCTCAATAACAGGCAAGATGCCTGTTCCACAAAGAGTAGATTTTCTTGTGGAACAGGCCGGAAAGCCTGTTCCTAAAAAGCTTATTGACAATGGTGCAACATCTCTGTTTAAATCTCGTTAAATTAACTCTAGCAGCCCATAATGGATCGGCAAACCATCCTGAAATACCAGCAATTCTCCCGGCTGAATTTGCGTCCAAACTTCGTTATCAGTCAGCGGAAAAGTGGCAATAACAGCCACGCGATCGTCCTCGTGGGTCAATTCCCGAAAATCGACTGTTACATCTTCGTCGATCGAGTGAGCGCTAGCAAAAGGTGCTTGTCGCACAATATAATGCAGATTAGTAGAACAGTGTGCGAACAAGTGTTCTCCATCAGAAAGTAAATAATTAAAAATTCCGTACTCTGCCAAAGTTTTAGTAATTTCCTCCAGTACCGGGTAAATATCCGTGACAGCAGGCTTGCTTTGAGGAAAAGTGGAGCGCAGCTTTTCTAATATCAAACAAAAAGCTTTTTCGCTGTCAGTTTTGCCAACCGGCTTGTAAAATCCGGCACGTTCTGGATTAAAATTTTCCAGATTTCCATTGTGAGCAAACACCCAATAGCGCCCCCAAAGTTCCCGAATAAAAGGGTGGCAGTTTTCCAAAGCAATTTCGCCTTGAGTAGCTTTGCGGATGTGAGCAATGACGTTAGTTGAATGAATGGGATAGCGGCGCACTACTTCAGCAACCGGAGAAACAATCGCAGGTTTAGAGTCTATAAAAAGGCGACATCCCAAACCTTCAAAGAAAGCAATTCCCCAACCGTCTTGATGAACGTCGGTTTTGCCCCCTCTTGCAGAAAAACCCTCAAAAGAAAAGCAAATATCTGTTGGAACATTGCAGTTCATTCCCAGTAATTGGCACATAGCTTTTAAGTCTCTGGAGTTTGAATGGATGTCGCAGCTATTGGCAGCTACAGATTTGCGATGATAGTATTATAGTATGAATTGATTTAGCCTAATAAAAAAAATACAATAATTTTGGATGGTCAACCATAAGACCTCTTGCACAAATAACTAGGACGGGCTCTTCGGCCCATCCCACAAGAGTTATTTTTTCGTGTGGGATGGGCCGAAGAGCCCGTCCAATAAATTTATGAAAAGGACTTTTGCAAGAGGTCTATAATGCTAATTAAATTTTAAAAAATGCGTGAAGCCCAGCTATCCCGTTCGTTAAGCCAGCCCGTTGCGGTAGGGAATCGCTCAAAATTAAATCGCGTTCCCCGGAGAACAGTCTTCATCGTTCCATTTGTCCTGCAATTTTTTTAATTAAATTCATGTAAGATTCAATTTGGTGGGGGAAAATCTGAAAGTTGTTTGATATCCTTCAAAACTATTTGAGGCTTCCCTTTGTACTGTTCTACCTTCCCACTGACATACACATATCCCCGTCCCACACCCGCATAACGTTTCTCAATTAGCCGCTTCAATGGAGCCATCTCATCAGTTTCAGCATCTGGTATCCACAAATCTAATTTATGATACACAGAACCAGCATAAATTAGAGCGCTGCCGCCGATCCATTTATTAATCCCAGCCTCCAAATCGCAGAAAATAGTAAGAGATTGAGCTTTCTCAGAAGCAGCTAATATTTTCGGGTAGTGCAACCTCAAAGAAAGCGCTCCTGCTGTTGCTTCCGACAACCGAAACTCTTCAACAATCGAGCCTCGCATCGACCACCAAGGCAGTAAATTAGCATAGTTGCGAGAGGGGATTTTGGCATTGATAATCGGATTCCAAATCATCAGATTGTAAGCTTTTGCTGCCGATTCTGCCTCAGTCATTTGTCGGTGATATAATCTGGAGCGCCCGTATTTGACGAAGTAGGGACTCCAGCCTTCTTCAATCAGTTTAAGATTGTAATTTTCTCCATCTTTATGTACGTAACAGAGGAGACGCCCGTAGTTGTCGCGGTGTTTTTGTAGAGCCACTTCAACCGAATCGTCTGTATCAAATTCTATGTCAATTTGAGCAAGTCCGCCATCTGCTGTGGCGAAGTATTTTTTAGCCATTTCCGTACCTGCTTTCCCCGCCGCAGTTACAGGTTTGGAGCCTCCCGGATGACTTTCTTCTGTATCGACGCAAATCAGCCGCAGAGACTCGGTTTTGCCGTTGAGAGAAATTTTGATGCTGTCGCCATCAACTACTTTAGTTATTTGCAGGTTCGGAATTCTGGTTGCCATATTTTGAAACCTGTTGCATTTGAGATTTCATGCAGGTATCGCTTGGATTATACACGAGTTCGTTATCACTAGCAACTGTAATTTTTGTTGTTTGTATTAATATTTGTCAAGTGTGGCGTATTTTATCAAGTCGGGGAAAAAATCCCGAAAATCTGATTCTAAGCGCTGATAGTTAGCTGTCAAATCTTCTATGCCGCTTGCCAAGTTATTTGTCCGCTTGATTCGGGCCGACATTCTTGTAAGAGTGATGCCGATTTCGGCGATGTCCTGATAAGATGAAAGCAAGTCGCGGGCAATTATTGTGGGCAGTACCCGCTGGAGAGAGTCAGGTAATATATCGCGGTTGTCTTGCAGGATTTTATAGACATCCTGAGAAAAATCCCGGAGCGGAATTTCTGAATATTCCAGCCAATTTTTAGCCAAGAAGTGGTCGTAAAACACGTCAATCAAAACTCCAGCAAACCTGCGTCTATCGGCGCAAACAAGGCTTTTACTCGATCGCACTATTGGGTGAGAGTCCGTGTAGCTATCTACTTTGCGGTGCAAATCGATGCCTTTTCTAATTTCATCGGGATAAAGGTTGACAGCCGAACCTTTGACAAAATCTCCGAGGAGGTTGCCTATCAGGGATTCTGGCGTGCCTTTTGATAAGAATAGATGAGCCAAATAATTCATTAACTACACAACTGCATAACCTGTATGAGGTCTGACATCTGCGGGATGAAAACCTAAAACAATGGAATCCTTGGAAATTCCAGCAGCTACAAGTTCTTTCGTCACGCCGTATTCTGTCTCATCTCGCTGTACCCAAATCTTATCATCAATAATATCTATATGAACCAAACAGCCGTGAATTCGTTTGGCTTTATCCCAGCCTAAAGTAACTAGCAGGTAACAATCAGATTTTTCATCAAACACGGCTTTACAAATTATATCGCCATGAGAGTAAGGAATTTTTGTGTAAGGTTCGAGAACTGTTTTAATGGTGGTTCTAAAGTTAGCTAAAGTATCCATTTTACAATCGCCTCTTGATTTGGGTCGAATACAATCAGCTTGAGCTTTTCATCTTCAATCATTAATTGACCGATCGGTTCTTCAAATAGAGATTCATAGGTGATATCGCGAACAGCCAGATACAGCGTATGTTCTGGATAAGTTCTCTGAAGCACAGATCGATAAATAGTAAATTGTCCGATCGCCTCTCTCAAGTCCTGCATTTCTGAATCGCTGACAAAGCTTTTGACTTCCACAGCAATTTTCTGTTCTCCTCGTTCCGCTGCGAGCACCTGTTTTGCTCCCAGATCCACATACATATCTTTTTTCCCCCATTTCAGATGGAGAGGATCGTGAGTAATTATCCACCCATCATTGAGGAGAGATTTTTTAACTGTATTGTGGTAGAGGTCTAAAGCGGGCATAGAACAACACGAGCAATATAAGACTTCACGGTTATATAATAGCAAATTATGATGCAATTATCTTAAACCGCAACTACAAGGAGAAAGAATAATGGCTGTTCTAGAATGTGTAAAACCGGGTGCTAAACTCGGTCAAATTATTCTTGCCGTCGATCTGACTGTTGCCGGTGCAGTCGATCGCATTTTAGCAAAAATTCAAGACTTGGGATATGACCCAGAAATCCGCCATGTCAACTATCCGTCAGGAGTTCACGTCTTAGCAATTCTCAAAGACGAACAGCATTCTGAAGCAGTTGATGATGACTACTTGTTAGAGGATTGGCTACAGGTAAGGTCGGAAATTAACGCCGATGCCGTTCATCTGTGGCGCGGCAAATAAGCTGTTTTTGGTCGATCAATGAATCTTGGATAACAAAAGAGCGATCGCCTAACTGTAGTATGCGGGCGATCGCATCACAAATTTCTTTCAGAAGTAGTGTTGCAGCCTATTGAGAGCTATACTCACCAAATGTTGTCACATACCCCTTAACAGTAACTCCCATATCTAATTCCTCGTGATGAATAAGTAGGTTAGATAATTGGGCAATCAAAAATTCAATCTCGCGACGGTTCTCAAACTGGAGAAAAATACTGCTACCTTCACCCTTAATAATCACCGTTGGAATATCGCTGTCGTCTAACTGTGAATCAATATCTGGGATTATTTGTCTGATTTGCTCTTCAGTCCATATCTGACTCATTCCTCTATCTCCCGTTCACAAATACAGCGGTATGACTTACCACTCTTATTGAGAATGACACCGCAGAAAGTTATGTAGTTTTGCCACTTCCATTATAGCTGATATCTTGCACCATTCTCAATTACCTGTTTAGGAACGGGCAAGATGCCCGTTCCACAAAGAGTGAATTTTCTTGTGGAACGGGCATCTTGCCCGTTCTTGAGAATAGTGCAACATCTCAGTTATAGCTAACAATTAAACCAGACGAACGCAGATAAGATTATATCTGCGTTCATCCGCGTTAATTTGCCTACATCTGCGGTTAAAAAATCCCCCTACGCACCTCCCCGCAACTTATCCAAAACCGTCCGGTCTTCCAAAGTCGAAGTATCCCCAGAAACCTCTTGTCCCGCAGCTAAAGAACGCAGCAAACGCCGCATAATTTTACCGCTTCGAGTTTTCGGCAAAGCATCAGTAAATCGAATTTCGCCGGGACGGGCGATCGCCCCAATTTCCTTAACAACGTGCTGCTTCAATTCCTTAGCCAATTCATCGCTAGGTTGCTGCGAGTTGTCCAGCGTGACAAAAGCCACAATTTCCTCACCTTTAATCTCATCCGGTTTACCAACAACCGCAGCTTCCGCCACCGCTGGATGCGATACCAAAGCTGACTCGACTTCCATTGTGCCGAGTCGGTGTCCGGCCACATTAATTACATCGTCAACGCGGCCCATTACCCAGAAATAACCGTCTTTGTCCTTGTGCGCGCCGTCTCCAGCAAAGTACACGAATTCGCCATCTTTCGGGTGCAAATATTCCCAATAAGTGCGGCGAAAACGATCGGCATCGTTGTAAAGTGTCCGCATCATTCCCGGCCAAGGATGTTTCACCACTAAATAACCGCCACTTTCGTTAGTGACTGGTTCGCCATCTTGGTCAACAACATCGACCACAATTCCGGGGAACGGTAGGGTTGCAGAACCGGGTTTTGTAGGAATTGCACCGGGCAAAGCGGTAATCATAATTCCGCCGGTTTCTGTTTGCCACCAAGTATCGACGATCGGACAATTCGACTTGCCAATTACTCGTTGATACCACATCCAAGCTTCAGGGTTAATCGGTTCGCCGACGGTTCCTAACAATCGTAAAGATGACAAATCTCTGGCATTCGGCAAGTGTTCGCCCATTTTCATGAATGTTCTGATCGCAGTGGGTGCAGTATAGAAAACGGTGACGCCGTATTTTTCAATTACATCCCAAAAACAGCCAGGATTTGAAGGGCGAGGAGCACCTTCATACATTAAAGTTGTCGCACCGTTGGACAGCGGCCCGTAGACAATATAACTGTGTCCAGTAATCCAGCCGACATCAGCAGTACACCAGTAAACATCGGTATCTTGGAGGTCGAATATCCACTTGGTTGTCATGTGGGTATAAAGGTTATAACCACCGGTTGTATGGACGACTCCTTTCGGTTTGCCGGTACTGCCACTGGTGTAGAGTACGAACAGCATATCTTCGCTGTCCATCGGTTCGGCGGGACAATTTGCCGAGGCACCTTTTTGTAAATCGTGCCACCAATGATCGCGCCCTGGTTCCATGTCAATTTTCTGTTTGGTGCGCTGAACTACGAGAACGTTGGTAACGCTTGGTGTGGCATTATTTGCTAATGCTTTGTCTACTTGTGTTTTGAGGCCGACTGCAGCATCTTTGCGGAAGCCACCGTCAGCGGTGATGACGAGTTTTGCTTGGCCGTCGTTAAGTCGATCGCGCAAAGCTTCTGCACTAAAACCGCCAAAAACAACGCTGTGTACTGCACCGATTCTGGCGCAGGCTAGCATGGCGATCGCAGCTTCGGGAATCATCGGCATATAAATGCCGACGCGATCGCCCTTTTGGACTCCCAATTGTTTGATGACGTTCGCCATTTGGCAGACTTCGCGGTGGAGTTGCGCGTAGGTGAGGGTGCGCGAGTCTCCGGGTTCGCCTTCCCAAATCAGGGCGGCTTTATTTTTGCGCCAAGTGGTTAAGTGGCGATCGAGACAATTGTAGGAAATGTTAATTTTGCCATTGACAAACCATTTAGCAACAGGCGGTTGCCAGTCGAGCACGGTATCCCAGTTTTGGAACCAGTGCAATTCTTGGGTGGCGAGTTCTGCCCAGAAGGCTTGGGGGTCAGCTTTGGCTTTGTCGTAGAGGGCTTGGTACTCTTCTAGGCTTTTGATGTGAGCTTTTTGGGAGAATTCAGCGGGCGGCTGAAATAGGCGTTTTTCATGCAGAATTGATTCGATGGTATCTTGCGACATTGCTTTTAACTTTAACTTCGGTTAGTCTTTTTAACTATTGTTTGCATAAGTTGGAGCAAAAGTATGTTTATTTTCCTTAAGACTTTGGGGAAATTTGTAAATGTTGGGACTGTATTAGAAATTAGGGTAGCGGTAAATGCTCAATTTTATCTTGGTACTCATCATCAAACGATTCTTCATAAATCAAAATCAGTTCGTCAATATTTTGACCAATACTCAGCTTGGAATTTAGGATGAATATTCCAGGAATATGGCGATTTTGTTCTAGATGATCTGTTAAATGAACTGGCATAGACCGACGGTTGTTGGTAACAAGAATGAAATTGTGGATTTCGCACCAAATAAGAATTTCTGGATCGAGAGTTCCTTTGGAAGGTGCTGTTAGTTCTCCCACTGCTTGAACAACCATATCGGGATTGCGTCTGCGAATTTGATTGACATACGCAGGATCGACATTTTCATCAAAGAGATACTGGATTGGCATCAGCCTTTCTCCTTGCATCTCTTTCTGCTCTCAGTTTGCGGATTTTTTCATATACTGGACGAGGATTGCGACGTTGTTCTTCTCGCATTTTTTCTCCCCACTCCAGCCATTCGGTTATGTACTGACCGACTGCTTCTTTGTTGTGCAGGTAGTACAAAATGGTCGCATAAACTTGTTCCAGGGTGAGCGATGTATAAATGTTAGCGATTTCTTCGGCAGTTCGAGCGCGAAACAGGTATTCATAGAGAATGGTTTCGATGCCAATGCGAGAACCTTTGAGCCGAATATCATCTGGTCTGAGGAAGTTAAAGTAGTCTTCTAGTTGCGTGGTTTGGTGGTTGGCTTCATGAGATTGCTTCTCTTTATTGATTTCTGTTACTTCGGGAACCAGCACAATTACTTCTGCTCGGCTGTTGCGATATAACTTGAGCGGTTCACCAACGCACAATTGTCCTCGATCGTCGATCGTTGCCATCACTTTAATTGCTTTCATACAATCTACCCGATTTACAGGAGCGATATCTAGTATGATTATATCATAACAAATCTGATGGTAATGCTTTTATAATTGACATTAATCGCCGATCGCACTAAAGCCATGACACAAAATTTGGAAGCAAGCCAACTCTCGCTAAATGACGTTCGCCGCCTTCTCAAACTCCAAGAGTTAGAAGGAGAGGGCTTCAGTGATTTTTTCTCTCTGGAACTGCTGACAGAATCAGAACAGCAGGAACTATTAAAACTTAGAACTGACTTTCGACGCTACTTATCCGCAGGAAAAGTTTCAGAAGAACTCGTTAAGTTTTTAGTGCTTTCACCTTTGATGAGATTAACAGGATTTTTTGATATTCCGATCGTGCTGACAATGGAGGATAGTATACCCATTGAGGTTAAGGATGGAGATACTTTAATTAAGGGGCGGTTGGATATTTTAGCAGTAAATCAGCCGGATGCGGAGATAGGGGCGGCGCAGTTTTGGATTTTGGTAGTGGAGGCGAAAAATAGTGCGATCGCCCCTTTGGCCGGTTTACCACAATTGCTGACTTATGCTTATAAGAGTTTGCAGCAGCAATCGTCCGTTTGGGGATTGACTACGAATGGCGAAAGTTATCGGTTTGTGCGGGTGACGCGGGGGAATCCTTGCACTTATCAGATTTTACCAGAATTGAATTTGATTGACAGAGAGCGAGCGCTCTTGTTGGCGCAAGTTTTGAAAGCGATTTGCAAGTTACAGAACGTGCAGTTGCAGTTGGCGTAAACAGGAACGATCTAACATTTTATTGCACCATATAATATGGTTAACTGGATAAGCCGATCGCACTAAAGCCATGACCCAAAATTTAGAAGCAAGCCAACTCTCGCTAAATGACGTTCGCCGCCTTCTCAAACTGGAAAGACAAACAGGAGGAGGTTTTACTGATTTTTTCTCTCTGGAACCTCTGACGGATTTTGAACAGCAGGAATTATTGCAAATCAGCAATGACTTTTGGCGCTATCTAGAAGTGGGAAAGGTTTCTGAAGAATTGGTTAAGTTTTTGTCACTTTCACCGTTAATGAGATTAACGGGATTTTTTAAAGTTCCTGTGGGGCTGACAATGGAAGATAGCATCCCGATCGAGGTTGAGGATGGGGATACTTTAATTAAAGGGCGGTTGGATATCTTAGCCGTAAATCAGCCGGAGGCAGAGCTCGCGGCGGCACAGTTTTGGATTTTGGTAGTCGAGGCGAAAAATAGTGCGATCGATCCTTGGGCCGGTTTGCCGCAATTGCTGACTTATGCTTATAAAAGTTTGCAGCAGCAATCGTCTGTTTGGGGATTGACGACGAATGGACGTAACTATCAGTTTGTGTATCTGACGCGGGGCAATCCTTGCACTTATCAGATTTTACCGGAATTGAATTTGATTGACCGAGAGCGATCGCTCTTGTTGGCGCAAGTGTTGAAAGCTATTTGCAAGTTGCAGAATGTGCAGTTGCAGTTGGCTTAATCTCTGCGGTTAAAATCTGTGCTTACCCGTACTGCCGAGACAGATATTCTGTACCAGTTTAGTCCTAATCGCCCTCTATCGTCGATGCCAACTGTTGTTAACTTCTGTTGGGAACTGGTGGAACATTTAGAAATCAAGATTTGTTAAAAAAATGTAAGAGCTAGTGACAGAATACAAATTATTCTATACAATGATCAACGGTTAAACCCTGCAACTGAAGGTAAAAAAGTGTCTGAACTTAGACAAAATTTAATTACCAGAGATTGGGTAATCATCGCCACCGAACGGGCGACAAGACCGGATCAATTCGCTAACAAAAAAAAGTGCCAAATAGTAGTGCCACCGCACCGCGCCGATTGCCCGTTTTGCGTGGGAAATGAAGAAGACGGAACCTTAGAAACTTGCCGTTTGGGCGATTCCCTACGGGATAGCTTCGCTTCACGCACTGGCTGGAAAGTCAGGGCAATTCGCAACAAATATCCCGCCCTCTCCCCGACAGCAGAATGGATGAGGATATCATCGGGAATTCACCGCACGATGGCGGGAATCGGCGTTCACGAAGTAATTGTCGAACATCCGCGACACGATTTGACAACAGCTTTGTTGAGTGTTGAAGAAGTTGCAAACATACTTTTAGTATACCGCCAGCGCTATGTAGAAATTAGAAAAAATCCCCACATTGAAACAATTATTATCTTCAAAAATCACGGGGAAACTGCCGGAACTTCTCTCGAACACCCCCACTCGCAGATAGCAGCGACGCCCGTTGTACCCAGCCAATTTCGCAGCCGCATCGACGAAGCTATTAGATATTTTGACGACACCGGAGAATGTCTGTTTTGTCGGACTTTGGAAGATGAATTAGCGGCGAAGGAAAGAGTGATTTGTGAGAGTGAACATTTTGTGGCTTTTATCCCTTACGCTGCACTTTCACCCTTTCACACTTGGATTTTTCCGCGTCGGCATTCCTCTTCGTTTGATGAAATTACTGATGCGGAAATTACCGATCTTGCTGATACTTTGAAAACTGTACTGGCTAAGCTTTATTACGGATTGAACAATCCCGATTACAACTATAATATTCGATCGGTGCCGATCGCCGAAGGGGGAACAAAATACTTTCACTGGTATATCGCCATTATTCCCAGAGTCACCAAGCAAGCTGGGTTTGAGTTGGGCAGCGGGATGTTTATCAATACTGCTTTGCCCGAAGAAAGTGCGGCTTTTTTGCGATCGATCGAAATTCCTAGCGACAGTAATTTCCCCCCCATCTAAAGTATCCTACATCACCATACCTCAAATTTACTTCAAATGGGGGTAGGAAATGCACGCAGCTACTCCCAGTTGCGAGTCTGTGTTGGGGGAGGAAACTAATATTATTGGAGATTTGAGATTTGAGATTAAAGAATTGGGAATAACTCACGATCTAATGGTTTAGATCATCGGCCTAAAGTTGGATTCTTTTTTTAAACTGGTATAACTTACGCTCTCAAGTTATGAACGTACAAATACTTATGGATTTTACCAAACTCACAATAAACTTTCGACATATTGCCAGCCGTCGTCGCTAAAAGTAGCTCTCAACATATCTCTAATTTTGGCATCGATCGATAAGATTCCCTCTCCAGAGTCACCATTCTCGCCGATTTCGCAACTGTCATCAGACATATGTTCTTGGATGAGGGCCAGAGTATCGGCGAAATTAGCCAGAAAATAATGTTCGTGCACCCACGCTGTCGGATCTGGTATTGCTGCATTCCCAAAAGCTCGATCGACTAAATCTTTTTTGGCAACATCGTCAGTCTGGTTTTTCATGTTGAGCTCGATTTAGGTAGAACTGGTAACTTTTCCATTTTAAGCTTAATTGTCAACACGATCGCGATCCCGATCGACCACAGCAGTGACAAATTTGTGTATTGTGTGCGATCGCGATCCTAATTTTTTGGTCGATCGCGTGTTATTATGCTCGCTCACACTCCGTGACCAATAATTTTCACCTCTGGTAAAATACACTTGGGCATCATTCCGTGAACTCCTTTTTGAGGATTGTTGACAGCCTGCGTAATCCGAAAATTAACCGCAAGC
The DNA here is from genome assembly GCF_036702415.1 of Microcoleus sp. D3_18a_C4. Lineage (NCBI taxonomy): Bacteria > Bacillati > Cyanobacteriota > Cyanophyceae > Oscillatoriales > Microcoleaceae > Microcoleus > Microcoleus sp. D3_18a_C4. The sequence continues at coordinate 21,542 of NZ_JAUBTI010000048.1, forward strand.
GAACAGAAAACATAAGCATCTTCCTCTTGGAAACCTGCAAACTTTTGCAGCCAATAAACCGTCTGTTTTACCGCCATCTCAAACGCTTCATCTAATGTTCTACCAAATCCCATAATCACAATATGAGTGGGCGTTTCCGCAAACGGAAATATCAGAAATAAATCCTTGCGTAAGATGATTTGAATAGTCCCCTTCATCGAAGTTTCAATGGCCGTACCGTCAACTTCACCATCTCCTTGTGCCGAATGTCCGTCGCCGATGGACAGTAAACCGCCCCGCATAAAAACCGGTAAAAATAACCGCGTTCCTGGTTGGAGTTCCTGATTGTCCATATTGCCGCCGTAGCGCTCTGGAGGAATAGAAGAACGGTTGATTTCTGCATTGGCAACGCCGATAATTCCAAAAAAAGGATGCAGGGGAATCCCAAGGCGGCTACCTGGGGGAAATTCAGCAATGTTTTGCTCTAAATCTAGCGGAATAAACCGCAATTTAGGGTCGGGAAAATACTCCGGTAAAGCTCCCCATCCCGCGCGAATTGCATTAAATCCTACTGGTAAACTGGGGTAAACATCCTCAATGTGAATTTCTAAAACGTCTCCTGGTTCGGCGTTGTTAACATAAATCGGGCCTGTCAGCAAGTGGGGCCCCGGCCCAACTTTGCGGTTGGGAGGCAAATTCTGACAAATATCTAAAAATTCGGGGGTGAGAAATTCCGGCGGCGCTTTGTCAGCAACATAATATCCTGAATAGGTTTCGATATCGATGCGATCGCCCGAATCGACAGTTAAAGCAGGTTCGAGCTTCGGAGAAAAACCGCCCAAGTGTACGGTTTTGCAGTTAGCCTTGAGAATGTGGCGAGTCATGGGATTTTAGATTTTAGATTTTAGATTTTAGATGGAAGGAAGGGTGTTAAGAATGTTATATCGCAAGTCTCAATCATTTTTGAGAATTTTTTTAATGAACCACAGAGGGCGCAGAGGGCGCAGAGAAAGAGAATGGAGAGATTGGAAGATGTGAAAAAATAGTTGAGGTTTGTTAGATGTGAGATATTCTACTAATTTCTTAACTTGTTGATAACCTGGGTAGTTTAAAATTTAAAGTGGGTGTCGCGGGTTTATATGTATTGGGGTGGGGAGTTCTGTTTGGCTGGTGCAACCCGCCCTTACAAACTAATGACTAATGAATTATGTTAACACCATTGCCCAACCAAGTAGGAAATCCCAAAGGTTATTCTCGCAATCCCTGGTTTTTTGCTGTTTTGATTTTGATTGTCCTCTTGCTAGGTTTCCTTATGCAATCTTATCTTAACAAACCTCAGCTTTTAACCGATCCGTTTTTGCAAGTCCCAACAGCAAACTCGGTGCGAGTTGTCTGGTTTACCGAGTTTTCTGGTACTCGCAATACTGTTGCTTACGGCGAAAATTTGAATCAAGTTGTGACGGCAAATACTACCAAGCTAAGCCGCAGTCGCGAAGACAAAGACTCGCGCATTTCCGATGAAATTAAACAAAGCATCATTGACAGCAATCCAATTGTCCGCGACATCTGGCGCCACGAAGCAGAAGTCTCCAATTTAATGCCCGGTGCTCGCATTCCTTATCGAGTCACCAGCCAAAGGAAAGACGGCGCATCTGTCAGCAGCAAAGTTTTCACTCTTTCTCCGACACCAGCAGCAGGAATGCCGCTCAAAATTCTCCTCACTTCCGACCATCAATTGATGCCTATGACAGCAGCAAATCTCCAGAAAGTAGCCGAAACAATGGGGAGAGTTGACGCGGTTTTTATGGCAGGGGATTTAATTAATATACCCGATCGCGCTTCGGAATGGTTTGACGACTACCGAGGCCGGGCATTCTTTCCCGCGCTGCAAGGTCGCGCATTTTCCGAACTCGACAAAAACGGCATCAAAACCGTTTACAGCGGCGGCGAACTGATCCAACACGCGCCTTTATTTCCCGCCATTGGCAATCACGAAATCATGGGTCGCTTTGCAACCAACAGCAAACTCGATGACCAATTTAACGATCCTTTTCCCCGCGCCGCTGCGGAGAAAATATACGCTCAACGTGCTGCCTCTTTGAATCCTAGTAATGACTCTTCAGTGCGGGAAATATGGCTGAAAAACAATAGTTTTAATAGCGATACCTATGACGAAATTTTCAATTTACCTGGAGGCAAAAATTACTATGCTGTGACTTTTGGGGACGTGCGGTTAGTGACTTTGTACGTGGCGAATATCTGGCGGACTCCGAATTTAGATCCGCGTGCCAGAGGCAGGTATCGGGAACGAGACGGAGATTTTAATAATCCCGAAAAATGGGGATCCGGACAGCATATTTTTGAGCCGATTGTCAAGGGCAGCGCTCAATATAATTGGCTGCAACAAGAGTTAAAGAGTGCGGAATTCCAGCAGGCAAAATATAAAATTGTGATGTTTCACTACCCGCCGCATTCTCTGGGTGACAATATTGTACCTGCTTATACCGATCCAGTGCAAATAGTCGATCGCGCTCTCGATGGCGAGATTAAAATGGTGCGTTACGAGTATCCGAAACAGCAAGATTATCTGATTCGGGATGTAGTGCCGCTACTAGAAACAGCGGGGGTGCAGTTGGTATTTTACGGACATTCGCACTTGTGGAATCGGTTTGTAAGTTCCAGCGGAATGCACTTTTTGGAGAGTTCTAATGTGGGCAACAGTTACGGTGCTTTTGTGGGGGAAAAGCGCCGATTTGTGCCGCCGGCATATCGGGAAGATTACAGCGCTATTGGAGACCCGAACGGATTGGAACCTGTGGTGCCGACTGTTGCGCCTTTGTTGGCAGAAGACGGGCGGCCGCTGCCATATATTGATAGTAATGATATTACGGCTTTTACTATTTTTGATACGGGGGAGGGTACGGTTAGCAGCTACTATTTTGATACGCGGAAACCGGAGTCGGAAGTGGTGAAGTTTGATGAGTTTAAGTGCGAAAGGTAAGGGCACGGTATTGCTGTGTCCCTAGAGATATCTGAGTGAACAGAGATGTTGCACTATTCTCAATTACCTGTTTAGCAACGGGCAAGATGCCCGTTCCACAAGAAAATTGAGTTTTGTGGAACAGGCATCTTGCCTGTTCTTGAAAATGGTGCAAGATGTAAAATTAAACTGAGATGTTGCACTATTCTTAATTACCTGTTTAGGAACGGGCATCTTGCCCGTTCCACAAGAAAGAAATTCATTCTTTGTGGAACAGGCATCTTGCCTGTTCTTAACAATGGTGCAAGATGTAAGATTAAACCTTTCTCAATTAGCTGTTTAGCAACGGGCAAGATGCCCGTTCCACCAAACTCAATTTTCTTGTGGAACAGGCATCTTGCCTGTTCTGAACAAAGGTGCAAGATGTAAGATTAAACCTTGTCTTTCGCAGGCGGAACCAAACCTGTTTTATTCAAACCCGCATCAATCTGCCTGAGCAATTTAAAATCGTCTTCGGGTAAGGAATTAACAGGCGAGTGTTTTTCCAGAAACGAGAATGCTTGCCGAAATTCACGCGGCCGGGAGTCGATCGCACCATCGAAGTGACAAGGTACAATTTTTTCAAAGTCCCAACTCGCCACTTGATCCACCCAATCGAGAGTTTCCCTCGGCGCGCGGTTGAGAATCAAAGTCTGCAAAATCGGCGCGACAAACAACCGCCCCCCTCCCCGCAAAGCCTCAAAAGATCGCTCCCAATGTGTTTTCCACTTGAACGGATACAACCCGAAATAAGCTTTTCTAGAGCGTTCTGGCGCTTTGCGTGCGCTGGCAAATACCTCCGACCACGGCGGCACTTCCAGCACGCTAGGCGTAAAATACATGGCAAATAAGGCGATTCTCTGCCACCCTTTGCGCCGATTTTCGTGGGTGTCTGCCACCGTGTCCGAGGCGCTGTCTTTGGCGTGAAACAGCAGCGGGTACGAGTCGAGTTGGACGATCGCGGGCGGATTTTCGGGAATGGAAACTATGGAATCTGTTAACATCAGTGTGCGCGATCGTCTGTGAAATAACGCAACTTCAGCAAATCTGCCCAAACCGAGGTCGAGGGGGCCGAGAATTGCCCAGTCAAATTGATCGGCTAACGGCGTGTTGCTGCTGTCAAAGGGCAGTACAGAGGTGCGTTTCGCGGGCAAACCCAGCCAACTCAGCGGCAAATTCACCGGGAAACTCCACTGCTGCGGGGCGACAAACACCTGCGCTTCGGGAAAACACCTCGCAAAGGGGCCGACAAAAACTTTGTGCTCGATGCCCGAAACCGTTGTCAGCAGGATGTACTTAACCTCGCCGTGCTCTGCTACTAACTCTTTTACCAAGCGGATGCACTCAGGAGTCGGTGCAACGGGGGCGTATACGAGAAGGCCTTCGGGTTCTAGTTTAATTACCGTCATCCGAATCGGGACGACTACGTAGAAAATGCCTTGTAGTTGGTCAAAAGTCCAGATTGTATCCTTGACTATTTCCTTGCGGATGGTGCGCCGCTTGCTGTAGGGATAGAGGGGGACAACTGGCCAAAAGGCCCAAGAATAGTCCCTAGAATCAATCTCTTCTGATGTTGGTATGCCTTCGCCCTCTGCCACTGGTGCGACTCCTTGCCGATTTTTTTGTACGTGCGTGCGATCGAACTATTTTTATCTTATTTCACTCCTGTTGCGCGGATTCGAGGAGTTGAAAAGGGGTTTCACCAGGCCTGGGTGCGAGAACTATTAAACTGATATCTTGCACCATTTTCAGCAACAGGCTGTCCGGCCTGTTCCACAAGAAAATTTATATTTTGTGGAACAGGCATCTTGCCTGTTCATAAAAGGCTAATTGATAATGGTGCAACATATGAGTTAAACCAACTGTTCCGGATCGATGCCTAACTCCCGCAACCGCGCCGCTAGTCTTTCCTCTCGCTGTTGAGATTCTATGAGTTGCTGTTGAGCTTCAATTACTTGCTGTTGAGATTCTATCAGTTGCCGTTCCGCCGCCGTCGCCCTTTCCCCCGGACTTAAAATCAACCCTCCTTGGGCCGTAAACCAGCGCAACCACAACCGATTCATACTCTTATAAGTGCCTTGCCACCAACCTAAACTCAACTGCAACTCAGGAATAAATAACTGCCCATCAATTAATTCTGCAGGTTCATAGTGGCCTCCTACAAGATGAAAAGCTCGCAATTCATCCGTGTAGCGACTGAACACAAAATAGTAAGGAATCCGCAAAATTTGTTCATAAACTTGCCACTTAGTCGGCGGTTCCCCAGCTTGCTGAACAGTCCGCCCTAAATCTTCATCTTCAGTGCCCGGCGATAGCAATTCCACCACCACAAACGGATTTACCCGTTCTTGCCACACTACATAACTCAAACGCATATCGCGCCCTTGATAAAGCCTTGGCACACCCACCGCAGCAAACCAATCCGGGCGTTTATGCCAGCGCGGTTGTGTTGCATCGTAATACAAATTTAGGTCGCTGGCTGTAAAGACTTGTTCCGCATCCCATCCCGGCGGCAAAAACGTGAATTCCAAGAGTTGCGGCTGATCTAAATGAAATGTATCTGGCAAACCGGGCTCCTTTGGGTCTTCGCTAGGTAAATCATACATTGTTGGCAAACTCTGCCGGGGGTCAAGAGGCGGTTCAGCTTGAGCAGGCGGGTAAGTCGGGAATGTCATAATAAATTCTGAGGTTGCTTATCCTGATATGATTATAACCTTGTGAGAATGTCTTGCATTTTCAAAGAATTCCCATTAACTCTCAATCTCAAATCTCAAATCAAAACTCCAAAATCGATATGACTCAAAACTACCGCATCACTCTTTTACCAGGAGACGGCATCGGCCCTGAAATTATCGCTGTGGCGGTAGATGTCCTGAAACTTGTCGGTCAACAATTGGACATCGGCTTTGAATTTCAAGAAGCTTTAATGGGCGGCGCTGCTATTGATGCAACAGGCAATCCGCTGCCAGAAGAAACACTGGAAAAATGCCGCCACTGCGATGCAGTATTGTTAGCAGCCATTGGCGGTTACAAGTGGGATAATTTGCCCCGCGAACAGCGCCCGGAAACAGGATTATTAGGACTGCGCGCCGGATTAGGATTATTTGCAAATTTGCGTCCTGCGACTATTTTACCGCAATTGGTTGATGCTTCTAGTTTGAAACGGGAAGTTGTCGAAGGCGTGGATATTATGGTCATCCGCGAACTCACAGGCGGCATTTACTTCGGCAAACCGAAAGGCATTTTTGAGACGGAAACAGGCGAAAAACGCGGTGTCAATACGATGGCTTACACCGAGTCGGAAATTGACAGAATCGGGCGAGTGGCTTTTGAGACGGCCAGGAAGCGGGGGAAAAGGCTGTGTTCCGTTGATAAAGCGAATGTTTTGGATGTTTCGCAACTGTGGCGCGATCGTATTATTGCCCTTTCTTCAGAATACCCTGATGTCGAACTTTCTCACTTCTATGTTGACAACGCAGCCATGCAGTTAATTCGCTGGCCGAAACAGTTCGATACAATTGTCACCGGCAATTTATTCGGCGACATTCTTTCCGATGCGGCGGCGATGTTAACTGGTAGTATTGGGATGCTGCCTTCTGCTAGTTTGGGAGCAAGCGGGCCGGGAGTTTTTGAACCCGTGCACGGTTCCGCACCCGACATCGCGGGACAAGATAAAGCAAATCCCATCGCCCAAGTTTTAAGCGCGGCAATGATGCTGCGCTACGCCTTAAATCAACCGGAAGCTGCTAATAAAATCGAGCAAGCCGTTGTCGAAGTTTTGGATCGAGGTTATCGCACTGGCGATATCATGTCGGAAGGCATGAAACTCGTCGGCTGTCGGGCGATGGGCGATGCTTTAATTGAAGTTTTGCAAGGTTGATTTATTTACCTTGTGGGGGCGGGTTTTACCAATAATATTCGACGCACACGCACAATCTCATAAACCCGTCCCCACACAACTAATAACCTTTGATTGAAGTTTTGTAAAGTCGATCGCATAGCGTGGTAGGGGCGGGTTTTACGAATAATATATAACGATTACCAACAATCTAGATAAACCCGCCCCCACCCCACCAATAATCCACATCAACCTGAAATTTGTATTGAATGTTAAGATGTAGGTGATGATTGTTTGTTGGGTTGGGCGGGTTTATGAGATTTTTTGTTTTAGGCAATTATGGTTGGTAAAACCCGCCCCTACAGGAATGGGGTTTTAATGTTCCGCAGTACATTGAGGGCGGGTTTATAAGATTATTAATTTTTGGCGATTATGGTTGGTAAAACCCGCCCCTACAGGAATTGGGGTTTAATGTTTCGCAGTCAAAAGATTGAATTGCTCGGTATCAATGCGATTTGCTCGATACAAAACTTCAGCTATTTCCGAAAGCGCTAAAACAGAATGGGCGCGATAACCGTTGGCCTGCATCTTATCTTTGACTCCCTGTTCGTGGTCGATTAATACCACGATATCTTCAACATTCAAGCCAGCCGATTTTAACTTAGCCGCGCCTTCCATCACGCTTTTGCCACTAATCAAAATATCATCGACTACGACAATCGTTTCTCCTGCCTGAAAATGCCCCTCAATTAATTTGCCTGCACCGTAAGTTTTCACCTCCTTGCGCGGGAAAATCATCGGGCGTTCCATCCGCAAGGCTAAACCGGTTGCTGTGGGTAAAGAACCGTAGGGAATTCCCGCAATGCGATCGAATTTTAAATCCTTGAGAATGTCTGCATAAGCGCTGACAATTTGATGGAAAATCTGCGGAATTGAGATAATTTTCCGCAAGTCGATGTAATATGGAAATACGGCGCCCGATGCTTGTACGTGGTCGCCAAAAACTACGCAGCCGATGTCATAAAGTTGCAAGATTAAATCGCGGTGAGGTTCCGGTTGCAAAAAGCAAACATCGGGCAGCCACAGTTCGCAAGTGGGGCTACCTTCGATCGCCCGCAGCCTCTGTTTATTAATATTATCCCGCAATTTCTCAATTTCTCGGCGCGGCTCTTTCTCCGCTAATAAACTTGGGGGGACTGGCAGCAGCAAACCGTCACCATTCTTGCTTAAACCGGCCGCCAGCAGTTGTGCGAGGTCGTTTTCTTCTGTGAGGTCATTTTCTTCGGCGATGTCTCCTTCGACTAAAATTAGGCGTTCTGGAGCTTCTTTGCGGATGCGAGCTAACATATCCGGCATTACTCCTACTTCTAAACCGAGTTTTTCGGGAGTTCCCCAAGTTTGAGAGAGTCGGACTAATTGCAAGTAAAAAGGGTTGTTTGGGGTCGGGTATTCTTGCAAATCCGCCGCTGACGGGTTGGCGCTGGCACAGAGGACAAAAACTGTTTTTCCAGCGTATAACAAAAAAGGCGCTACTTGGTCGAATCCGGCATAGGGACTTAAGGTAATAGCGTCAACTCGCCAGTCTTGAAATACTATTTTGGCAAACACTGTGCTGGTATTTAAATCGCAGTGTTTGGCATCTAAAATTACTGGCAGGTGAGGGGGAATAATGTTTAAAATTTCTTGCAGCAATGCCCAACCGGGAATACCGAGAGATTGGTAAAAACCGAGGGTGATTTTGCAGGCACAGATTAAATCGGCTGTTTCGTCGATCGCACTTTTTAGCTTTGACAACAAATCAGTTACAAAAGTTTGAGTCTCTTCCCCAGTCATGGAAACCTGCGGGGGCAAGGTTTCCGGGTCGGGGTCGAGGGCTAAATACAGCAAACTTTGATTGGTTTCAACAGCCGCTAACAGTTTATCGAAAAAGTTGGTTCGATCCGTCATAGTGTGTTATGGAGGTAAGGGGAATTTAAAAAATTGCAGGTCAAAGTGGGATTGGTGTTGTGCCGGAAGAAACCGATCCCCGTTGAAATTGAAATTAAGAATCTTTTAAAATTGTAGAATGTAAAGAGCAGGAAATCTGTAACTTTGGGAGCAGTTTCATGGGGAATGATTTTCGGGTTGGCTACACCAGTGATTGCACCTAAGCCGCAGCAAGTCAATTAGTTGTGGTAAACTAACCAGTGTCCGGGCGGCGATTTTATCGGCATTTCCCTGCGGCAGGCGAGTTTAGCAAATGCCAATTTCCAAGGGGCAAATTTGAGCGGGGCTTCTTAGTGGCAAGCTAATTTACAAGGAGCTAATTTTACTCAAGCTAATTTAATCCAGAGCCCGTTTAACAGGTCGAATCTAAAAAATGCTACCGTTGCAGGTGTTATTTGGGTTGAGGGTAGTATTAAATAGAAGCAGAAGTTAAAGTCATGTCCGCCTTATATGATGGATAGTAATAAATGATCGGTACGATCGACTTTACGATTTGGGACGAGTTGCTGCAACGCTACGTTGACGATTTCGGCCGCGTCAATTATCGGGGCTGGAAAGCTGAAGGGGCCGATGTTTTGAGGGCGTGGCTGGAAAGTTTGGCGGATGTGGATTTGGCGGATGGTACTGATGCGGATGCGCGGCTGGCGTTGTGGCTGAATGCGTATAATGCGATCGCAATTTCTCAAGTTCTGGAAGTATATCCGATCGCGTCCATCCGTCCCAAAGTTTTGGGAATTCCCAACTGGCTGAGTTTTTTGGATTTTTTCACTCGTTCAAATACGATTATTGGCGGCAAAAAGTACAGTCTCAATCAAATCGAACACGCAATATTGCGGCCGGAATTTGCGGAACCGCGCATCCATTTTGCATTAGTTTGCGCTTCTGTCGGGTGCCCGCTGCTGCGCCGGGAGGCTTATTTCCCGGAGTCGGTACGGACTCAACTAGAAGCGGATGCCAGCCGTTTTATTCACAATCCTGATAAGGTGCGATATGATGCCGAGAAAAAGACGCTTTATTTGAGCAAGATTTTTAAGTGGTACGGCGAGGATTTTGTAAAGGCGGCGGGTTCGGTGGCTGAGTATGTGGGCGGTTATTTGGGGCCGGAGGCGGCTGTGGGTGATGGATGGGCGATCGTTTTTTTGCCTTACGACTGGAATTTGAATCGGGTTGATGGTTGAGTTTTGCGTCTATGGGTAGGTGTTTTTTTGAGGGGGTAATTTTTTTAGGCTGTATCAGTTGCGTAGTATGGGTTTAAGGCACTTTATGAAAAATACGACGCAAATGCTGTATTGCTTGCTGTGAAAAGTTTTGAGGTTTGTTGAAAATTTTGCCTCTTGACAGGTCGGTTTTGAAATGGTATTTTTAATATGTACAGACGCAAACGAACCTTGAAAACTAAATACAGTAACGGTTTCAGAAACCAACTGTTGCAATCAACCTAAATCCCTATCAGGGATTGAAACAAATCCACACCAGCAAAAGCCTTAAACAACTTAGGTTGCAATCAACCTAAATCCCTATCAGGGATTGAAACTTCGGAAGAAGCCAGAGAGGAACACGAAGCCAAGTTGCAATCAACCTAAATCCCTATCAGGGATTGAAACGGATTAAGATTCTCCAAGCTTTAGATGTGTTTCGTTGCAATCAACCTAAATCCCTATCAGGGATTGAAACACCACAGACTGAGCCGATAACCACGGCGACGGCATCAGTTGCAATCAACCTAAATCCCTATCAGGGATTGAAACTGCAAGCGTAGCAAGAATCTGCGATACAATTAAGTTGCAATCAACCTAAATCCCTATCAGGGATTGAAACTCACGTAACTGGTAATTCCACGGCGGGTCTATCGGTTGCAATCAACCTAAATCCCTATCAGGGATTGAAACATGGAACAGGAGGCTGAAAACTGCGGGCTGCATATTGTTGCAATCAACCTAAATCCCTATCAGGGATTGAAACTGCTCGTCAATATCTCGATACGAGAATTCTAGCTGACCGTTGCAATCAACCTAAATCCCTATCAGGGATTGAAACACGAAGCGCTAGGGGCATTCTTGAATGGCTATCACCGCTCTACAGTTGCAATCAACCTAACTCCCTATCAGGGATTGAAACCTAATCCCTTTGCATCCATAAAACCTTCGTAAAAGTTGCAATCAACCTAAATCCCTATCAGGGATTGAAACTTTTCTACAGCTTTTTCCACAGCCAGGGAAACTTTAGTTGCAATCAACCTAACTCCCTATCAGGGATTGAAACAATAAAGAATTTTACCTTCAGAGACGCGATCGCAAGTTGCAATCAACCTAACTCCCTATCAGGGATTGAAACTTGAAGTTTCATGATTGTTTTGTGTTGTAAATTGTTGCAATCAACCTAAATCCCTATCAGGGATTGAAACAATCTATCCAATTTCTCTATACCCACAAATTTGATATCCATAAGTTGCAATCAACCTAAATCCCTATCAGGGATTGAAACTGCCAGTGCCAACCGCACAGATAGGAGAAATCATCAGGTTGCAATCAACCTAAATCCCTATCAGGGATTGAAACAAAACTAATTAGATATTGCCGTTACCCCTTCTCGTTGCAATCAACCTAAATCCGTATCAGGGATTGAAACTTCATATTCTTTGATTAATGAAGCAGCAGGAATAAGCCGTTGCAATCAACCTAAATCCCTATCAAGGATTGAAACTTTCGGAAGTATTCAGGAGAGGAGGAGACAGGAGGAAAGAGGGTATTCTTCTCCTGACTCCTGACTCCTGACTCCTTCTTCGCAATCAAACTAAATCCCTATCAGGGATTGAAACATGGCCTTAATCAGGTTGAGGGTGGAGATTTTCACTAATCGGTAGGTGGTTAGAAGAATGCTAACCAATTAGCTATTGATCCGCCCTTAAACCTCTCCACTCAAAATCTGTTGAACCGTCAAACTTAGCTGTGGAAACATCGGAGATACGATCGCCTCTCCATCCCGAAACACCCCAACCTCAACATATTGCCCCTCCTCAAGCCGCAAAACCGTCACAACTTGTTCAATTGGATCGATAACCCAATACTCTGCAATGCCCCGCGCTGCGTACTGAGCTCGTTTGCGTTGGCGAAGCCCTCGAAGAGGATCGTAATCCCGATCGCTGCCCAGTCTACCCGGACTGACTACCTCCACAACAAACCGAGGAGGCAGCATATCGAAAGTGATAGTTAGCCTGATTGCTGTCAGCGGAATGTGTTCAGGTTCCAGAATTATCAAATCGGGGTAGCGGTTGGCGGCATCTCCCGATCGCAAAACGGCAACTTGAACCTCGCAATTATGCGTTTTAATCAGCCTGAGTGGCACTAGCCCGCTGCTAGCAAAATAGAAAAATAGATAGTTAGCAATGAAATTATTAGGTTCAGATTCTGGTGGCAAAGCTATTAACTCCCCATCAATTAACTCATAGCGTTGACCCGTATCATTTGAGTAATTAAGGTACTCGTCAAAAGTTAATTTTTTAGATTGAGCTTGTACCATAATTTTACATTCCTTTATTTATTCGTTTCTTTCTGCTGGGAGTTTGTTTATATATAGCAATCCTAAATGATTTGCGTAATTATTGTAGGGGCAATCCCCCCGTGGTTGCCCCGATAGATAGGGGGTAGGCACGGGGGCACTACCCCTACAAATTTATCTGAATGATTTAGGATTGCTATAGAAACGGTTTCAACAGCGGAAGGATCTCAATCAAATCTGCTGTGCAAGTTCAGCAGGTGTCCCAGCATCCATCGACAATCGACTCACAAGTGACATATTAAAAACTATCACAGTTCAAATCCTCTGGAATATTAAAAATGATTTCAGATAAATTTCGGCGCGAGTTGCGAGATCAAGCCAAACTCTGGCAAGCAGAAGGACTCATCGACACTTCATTCTACCAACAACTTTCGGAACGCTACCAATTCAACACACTCGAAACCGCCTCCCGCAACCGTTTCCTCACCATTCTCATCAGTCTCGGCGGCATTCTCCTCGGTATAGGAGTCATCACCTTTGTAGCGGCAAACTGGCAAGTTTGGTCGCGGGAAGTGAGAGTTGCACTGCTGCTAAGTCTTTTCGTAGCAGTCAATGCAGCAGGTTTCTATCTGTGGCGAATTCCCCCATCCCGAAGCCAAAACTCCAATCCCAATATGCCCGCAACAATAGGGCGAAACAAACTCCTAGGTGAAGGATTGTTGCTATTAGGAGCTCTGATTTTAGGAGCAAATATGGCATTGATGGCGCAAATGTTCCACATTGGCGGTTCTTCCTACGGACTTTTCCTTGCTTGGGGAATCGGCGTGCTCGGAATGGCTTACAGTTTGCGGTTGACTTCCTTGGGCGTTTTGTCAGCCCTTTTAGTCGGTTTAGGCTATTGGCTGGCGGTGTTAGATTGGTCTTCCAAAGTCGAGTTTTCTTGGCTGGAAGTTTTGGTGCGGCAAATGCCGATCGCAGCCAGTATAATGTTTGTGCCCCTGGCTTATTGGTGTCGATCGCGTGCTATTTTTGCCATAGGTGCGATCGCGATAATTTTTTCCCTACAAGTTTCTATCGTCCAAGGGTTAAATCCAACCTGGGCTGCTGCAATTTTTTGTGCTTTACCGCCCGCTTTGCTGTGGGGATATGACGATGCAATCTGGCCGAAGGTACGCAACAAGCTGTTTCAACCTACCGCCCGCAGTTTAGCACTGCTATTTCTCGCCGGTGTGTTTTATGTTCTTTCTTTCCACTGGTGGTGGCAAGATTTGCCGAATCCTGCGCCAACGGAGTCGGATTGGGTTTTGCTGGCAAATGTGGCTGTTTTGGGCGGTTTCACGCTGTTTGAATGGCTGCGTTTGGGACGTTTGGAACTGCGGCGGCCAAAACAAAAAGCAGTGGATTTGACTACAAGTGCGATCGGCATTTTAATCCTCGCCAGCGCCTTAATACCGCTTATTCACCTCAATTTTACTCCCCTTCCTCAATTAGCAACTTTTCTGTTCAATGTTTTATCATTTTTGCTCGCTGTCGGCTTAATCCGAGAAGGTTTAGCATTAGGAAACCGCCGGACTTTTTGGGGAGGCATGGTATTAATCACCCTACAAATTATCAGCCGAGTCTTTGAATATAACACAGGATTGTTGCTCAAATCTTTTGTCTTTGTTTTGTGCGGAATTGGCGTAATTGCTGCGGGTTTGTGGTTCGAGCGCCACTTCGCAAAAATCCCCGATGAATAGAAATTATTCATCTCTCTCTTCTCTCACTCAGCGCCCTCAGCGTTCTCTGTGGTTTAATCATTCCGAAACCACCGTAAACAATATAACCGATACATAACATGAACACAAACAACATTGACTTATTAGTTAAAAATCCAGATACAACAAATCAGTTTCTGCTTCCCCCGGAAGCAAAACGCCTTCCTGCGTGGCGGCTGTGGGTTCCTTTACTCTTGCAAATCGGACTAATTGCCGCCGTACCAGCCACCGCAGTTTACACTTTTATTACTGGCAAAACAGTTGTCCTGCAAACAGCACCAGTAGATCCTTACGACTTTTTGCGTGGCTATTACCAAGTTTTGAGATATGATATTTCCGATCTCATAAATCTCCAAAAACTCCCCGGCTGGAAAGATTTACCGACCGAAAAAACACCTTGTCCGCCCGGAATTGTTTGTCCAAAAAATACGCACAATGTCAAGCCACAAACCAGTTTTTATGTAATCTTAGAAGCGCCAAAAGCCGCGACTAATCCCGGCCGCCCCCAAGCTTGGAAACCCGTCCGCGTCAGCCTAGAAAATCCCGTTAATTTGCCCGCCAACCAAATCGGAATTAAGGGCAAATATAACGGTTGGCAGATGGAATACGGCTTAGAAACTTATTATATGCCAGAGGATGAAAGGGAAAAAGTCAATCAGGAGATTAGCGAAGCTCAAAGGAAGCAGCGACAATCTTTTTTGGTAGAAGTAAAGGTTGACAAAACAGGCCATGCTGTGCCTGTGAGTTTGTGGGTGCGCGATCGCAATTATCGATTTTAGCTGATATCTCGCACCATTGTCAGCAACAGGCAAGATGCCTGTTCCACAAAATATAAATTTTCTTGTGGAACAGGCATCTTGCCTGTTCCTAAACAAGTAATTGAGAACGGTGCAACATATCAGTTTTAGCCAATTTAGCCAAAAGGTCGATCGACTTGTTGCAATTTTTCAGCAAGATTCATCGCGGATGAGAAGGCAAAATGCTGATGAATAATGTCACCCAGACGCTGAGGATACAGTCGCACTAACAGTGCGATAAACTCATTTCTCAAGAACAGGCCTCTTGCCTGTTCCACAGAGAGTAAATTTTGTGGGCTGGGCATCTTGCCCGCCCTTGAAAAGCTTACTAACAAGGGTGCAAGATGTGAGTTGGTATCGGAATTACTCATCTCTCTTCTCTTCCTCTGCGCTCTCTGCGGCCTCTGCGGTTAAATAATTCAAAATATATAATTGATCGTCTAGTTGCCAACAAGCTGTTTTTCACTTATTTATGAACAGGCAAGATGCCTGTTCCACAAGAAAATTCACTCTTTGTGGAACAGGCATCTTGCCTGTTGCTGACAATGGTGCAACATCTCAGGTTTAACTATTTTTTTACTCGGATCGAATAAGCTGGGATTTTTTGGTAGCTCTACCCAATTGAGTAGATCCACATATAATACATGATACTAGAGCGATCGCCATCCCACGCTCTACTCTAGATAAACATCTTTTCGCCACTTTGACAGGAGCATCAAAATGAACAGCAACGGACTGCCACAAAAGCAAGGTCTGTACGATCCGCAGTTCGAGCACGACGCTTGCGGAGTCGGATTCATCGTACACATGAAGGGTAACAAATCCCACGAAATTGTCGAGCAGGCACTGACAATCCTATTGAACCTCGACCACCGAGGCGCGTGCGGCTGCGAACCCAACACCGGAGACGGGGCGGGGATTTTGATGCAGGTACCCCACAAGTTTCTCAAGAAAGTAACGGCGGGCCTAAACATCGAACTTCCCGAAGCCGGCGAGTACGGCGTTGGCGCGATTTACTCGTCGCCAAATCGAACTGAACGCGAAAACGGCAAACGCATTTTTGAGGAAATCGCCGCCGAAGAAGGCCAGGAAGTTCTGGGCTGGCGCGATGTTCCCACCGATAACTCGTCCCTGGGCGACACCGCCAAATCTAGCGAACCCTTCATGCAGCAAGTGTTCCTCCGGCGCGCCGCAGGTATTGACGAGGCGGCTTTCGAGCGGAAACTGTACGTCATCCGCAAACGGGCTCACAACGCCATCCGCAGAACTAACACAGACCCCTACTGGTACAATTCCACTCTCTCGTGCCGGACGATCGTCTACAAGGGTATGTTAATGCCGGTGCAAGTGGGAGATTACTATCCCGACCTGCACGACCCCGACATGGAAAGCGCTCTAGCCCTGGTTCACTCGCGCTTCAGCACGAATACTTTTCCGAGTTGGGAACGATCGCACCCTTACCGCTACATCGCCCACAACGGCGAAATTAACACGATGCGCGGCAACATTAACTGGATGCACGCGCGGCAATCGCTGTTCGAGTCGGAACTATTCGGCGATGACTTAAAGAAAATCCCCAATTTAATCAATATCGAAGGCAGCGACTCGACGATTTTTGACAATGCTTTGGAATTGCTGAATTTGGCCGGGCGTTCTTTGCCACACGCCGTAATGATGATGATTCCCGAACCTTGGACAGCCCACGAGTCCATGAGTGACGAGAAAAAGGCTTTCTACGAATACCATTCTTGCTTGATGGAACCTTGGGACGGCCCAGCTTCGATCGCATTTACCGATGGTACATCGATCGGGGCCGTGCTCGATCGCAACGGTTTGCGCCCTTCCCGCTACTGCGTTACCAAAGACGACTTGGTAATTATGGCATCGGAAGCCGGAGTTTTGCCGATCGCCCCAGAACGAATTGTATCAAAAGGTCGCTTGCAACCGGGGCGGATGTTCCTGGTAAATACCGAGGAAGGCCGCATCGTCTCTGACGAGGAAATTAAACATCAAATTGCCTCGGAACACCCGTACCGCCAGTGGATCGACAAGCACATGGTCGAAATCGCCAAACTGAAAGATGCGCCGGCAGTAGCAGAATCCCACCCGGAAACATTATTGCAGCGGCAAATGGCCTTTGGCTACACCTTTGAAGAACTGCGGTTGCTGTTAGCACCGATGGCGAAAGATGGCGTGGAAGCTGTCGGCGCGATGGGTGCGGATACGCCGCTGGCGGTGCTTTCCAATCGGCCAAAACTGCTTTATGAATACTTCCAGCAGTTGTTTGCTCAAGTTACCAATCCGCCGATCGATTCTATCCGCGAAGAAATTGTAACTTCTGCCGAAACTACGATCGGCGCTGAACGCAATTTGCTCAAACCGGAACCCGAAAGCTGTCATTTGATTGAACTGAAAACGCCAATTCTCAGCAATGAAGAATTAGCTAAGCTCCAACACGTAAATGAGGGCAATTTCAAGTCCGTCACCGTGCCGATTTTGTTTGACCCTAAAAGCGGGGTAAAAGGTCTTGAACAAGCCTTAGAAGACGTTTTTGCAGCAGCAGACAGCGCGATCGCCTCCGGGGTGAATATCA
The DNA here is from genome assembly GCF_036702415.1 of Microcoleus sp. D3_18a_C4. NCBI lineage: Bacteria > Bacillati > Cyanobacteriota > Cyanophyceae > Oscillatoriales > Microcoleaceae > Microcoleus > Microcoleus sp. D3_18a_C4. Next base: position 39,009 of record NZ_JAUBTI010000048.1, read on the forward strand.
TCATTTTGAGCGATCGGGGTATCAATTCCGACAAAGCTGCAATTCCGGCGCTGCTGGCAGTTGCGGGCCTGCACCACCACTTGATCCGTAAAGGTACGCGCACGCGGGCGGGACTCGTGCTCGAATCCGGTGAACCGCGCGAAGTGCATCACTTTGCGACACTTATTGGATATGGTTGCGGCGCGATTAATCCGTATTTGGCCTTTGAGACGATCGCCGATTCGATCCGCGAAGGATTGCTGCTAAATGTCGAGTACAAAACAGCTTGCAAAAACTACGTCAAAGCCGCAACAAAAGGTGTGACGAAAGTTGCCTCGAAAATTGGGATTTCCACAATTCAAAGTTATCGCGGCGCGCAGATTTTTGAGGCGATCGGCTTAAACAAATCCGTAGTCGATAAATACTTTGCTTGGACAGCCTCCCGGATTGAAGGCGTAGACCTCGAAGTCATCGCCCAAGAAGCAATTTTACGCCATAATCACGCATTCCCAGACCGCCCATCCAGCGGACATACTCTCGATGTCGGCGGCGAATATCAGTGGCGGAAAGAAGGCGAGGCGCATTTGTTTAGCCCGCAGACAATTCACGCGCTGCAAAAGTCGGTGCGCGAGGGCAGTTATACGCTTTTCAAACAGTATTCGGGGCTGGTTAATGAACAAAACCAGCAGCATTTTACCTTGCGGGGTTTGTTGCAATTCAAACAGCGGGAATCGATACCCATTGAGGAAGTTGAGCCGATCGAATCTATTCTCAAACGCTTTAAAACTGGGGCGATGAGTTATGGTTCGATTTCTAAAGAAGCCCACGAATCGCTAGCAGTAGCGATGAACCGCATTGGTGGCAAATCGAACACCGGTGAAGGTGGCGAAGATCCCGATCGGTACACTTGGACGAACGATCGCGGCGACTCGAAAAACAGCGCGATCAAACAAGTTGCTTCCGGGCGTTTCGGCGTTACCAGCTTGTACCTTTCCCAAGCGCGGGAACTGCAAATCAAGATGGCGCAAGGCGCGAAACCGGGTGAAGGCGGACAGTTGCCCGGTAAAAAAGTATACCCGTGGATTGCGAAGGTGCGAAACTCGACTCCGGGTGTGGGTTTGATTTCGCCTCCTCCTCACCACGACATTTATTCGATCGAAGATTTGGCCGAATTGATTCACGATTTGAAAAATTCCAACCGAGAAGCGCGGATTAGCGTCAAACTCGTGTCGGAAGTTGGAGTCGGGACGATCGCGGCGGGTGTTGCGAAAGCCCACGCCGATGTCGTGTTGATTTCCGGCTACGACGGCGGTACCGGCGCTTCGCCGCAAACTTCGATCAAACACGCCGGATTACCTTGGGAATTGGGACTGGCGGAAACTCATCAGACTTTGGTTCTCAACAATCTCCGCAGCCGGATTGTCGTGGAAACTGACGGTCAAATGAAAACCGGCCGCGATGTAGTAATTGCTGCCTTGCTTGGCGCTGAGGAATTCGGTTTTGCGACCGCGCCGCTGGTGACATTGGGCTGCATCATGATGCGCGTTTGCCACCTGAACACTTGCCCGGTGGGCGTAGCGACCCAAGACCCGCTGCTGCGGAAAAACTTTACCGGCGACCCCGAGCACACGGTAAACTTTATGACTTTCATCGCGCAGGAAGTCCGGGAAATTATGGCGCAGTTGGGCTTCCGCACGCTGAATGAAATGGTTGGCCGCACTGATGTTTTGGAACCTCAGCAAGCGGTGGAACACTGGAAGGCTAAGGGTTTGGATTTCTCGAAAATCCTTTATCAGCCGGAGGTTGGGGCGGATGTCGGGCGCTATTGTCAGATGGCGCAGGATCATGGTTTGGAAAAGTCTCTCGACATGAGTGTACTGCTGGATTTGTGCAAAGGTGCGATCGAAAATGGCGAAAAAGTACACGCCAAGCTACCGATTACCAATGTCAACCGCGTTGTCGGCACAATTCTCGGCAACGAAATCACCAAACGCCACTGGGAAGGTTTGCCGGATGACACGGTGCACCTGCACTTCCAAGGCAGCGCTGGACAAAGCTTTGGGGCTTTTGTGCCCAAGGGAGTCACCCTGGAGCTCGAAGGCGAAGCTAACGACTATTTGGGCAAGGGACTCAGCGGCGGCAAAATCATCCTGTATCCGTCGCAGGCTTCCACCTTTGTCGCGGAAGAAAACGTGATTGTCGGTAACGTGGTGCTTTACGGCGCGACAGCCGGCGAGGTTTTCATCCGAGGGATGGCGGGCGAACGTTTTGGGGTGCGTAACTCCGGCGTGAATGCAGTAGTTGAAGGTGTGGGCGATCACGGTTGCGAGTACATGACTGGCGGCAAAGTTGTAGTTTTGGGTGAAACCGGGCGCAATTTTGCAGCGGGTATGAGTGGCGGTGTTGCTTACATTTTGGATGAAGCGGGGGATTTTGCTACTCGCTGCAATATGTCGATGGTGGATTTGGAAAAATTGGAGGATGTTGAGGAAATTAGCGATTTGCGGCAGTTAATTCAGACTCATTTTGATTTGACTGGAAGTGCGAAGGCATCGAAGGTTCTGGCTGCGTGGGATGAGATGGTGCCGGTGTTTGTGAAGGTGATGCCGAGGGATTATAAGCGGGTGTTGCAGGCTATTGAAAGGGCGATCGCATCGGGTTTAAGCGGTGATGATGCGCTGACGGCTGCGTTTGAAGAAAACGCTCGCGATGTCGCCCGAATTGGCGGCAGCTAGGGTTCTGCGGTAGAATTCTACTCATGTAGCAAGGGTATTTCTTGTTTGTGTCGGAGTCTAGATCCCCCCTAACCCCCCTTAATAAGGGGGGGACAAGAGCATTCTCTCAAAGTCCCCCTTCTTTCTTAAGAACCTTCTCTCAAAGTCCCCCTTCTTAAGGGGGATTTAGGGGGATCTAGACTTTGCCAAAAAGCGACATTTATTGCGGGTTTCAGTCGTAAGTTGTCACCAATTGGCTCTGTTTGGGAACGAGTAACGAGCATGAAAGTAGGTAAACTATGAGTGCAACAATATTAACGACAAAACAGTACGTTGAAGAACAAGATGGTTGCTACCGCATCATTGGAAAGCGCGTTTCTTTAGATTCAATTGTCTATGCTTTCCTGGCCGGACAATCCCCAGAAAGTATCGTTCAATCATTCCCCGTGCTAACACTAGAAGAAGTTTATGGCGGGATTTCCTTCTACCTTGCTAACCGCACAGCCATTGATGCTTATTTATTCGAGGGAGAACAACTATTTGAAACCTTGAGACAGCAAGCAAGGGAAAGTAATTCATTACTTTATCAAAAACTCTACACCGATCGCACCAGCCAGTTATGAAAATTCGCTTTCAAGCAGATGCAGATTTAAACCAAGCGATTGTGACGGGTATTGTGAGACGCGAACCCACTCTTGATTTTCAAACATCAAACGTATCAAATTTAACTGGTTTGACTGATTTGGAAGTATTGAATTTTGTAGCCCAAGACGGTAGAGTTCTCGTTTCTCACGACCAAAGAACCATGCCAAGATACTTTGCTGAATTTGCAGCGACTCAAACCAGTTCAGGAGTGATTATTGTGTTACAAAGTTTCCCAATAGGCGAAGCAATAAACCATCTAATCAAGATATGGCAAACATCTGAAGCCGAAGACTGGGTTAATCGTATTGCATACTTACCTCTATAAAGTCTGCTAGGTCGCCGTTGATCAATTTCAGGTACAATTTGAGTAGTTTAAGCATCCTCACCGAGATTTTGGTGACAAAGCTGGTTTCTGACTCCCATGCGCTCGCATAAAATTATTAGATAATTAAGCAAAAATGAAGATTATTGAACAGACTCAAACCCGTTTGCAACTGGAGGCTAAACCATTCACCGCTTGGTTTTTTGCATCGGCACAATTGATTGCGGGTCTTGCTTTTGCTTATGCCTATATAAGCACTATGCCTAACAGCAGCAACCAAGTAGCCCTAGCATCAATAGTTTTCCTCGGATTTAGTGTATTGACTTTTCTAAGAAGTAGTATCGCTTCTATTACATTTGATCGGACAGTCAATCAACTTTTGTTAGTTCGACGAGGTATTTTCTGGAGTAATCGACAAGAATTTCCGATTTCAGAAATTTCAACGGTTAGCTTAGTAGGTGCGGGTGGATAAATAGGGATAAATTTTGGGACATTGTAGTTAGTCTCAGGCAAGGAAGAAATACGATTTTCTTGGCAGATTCAAGTACAGATAAAGATAATTTGATAAGGATAACAGAAGCTATTAATTTATTTTTGAATAGCTAAAACATGAGATATCATTTAGCTGTACAATGCTCAAACTCGTTTGTTACCTCTGTGGTTGAAACCGCTCATACTTTTAGCTCTAAATTTATGAACTTATTTCCAAAGAGATTGCCTTTTCGTAATTGGAGCGATAACTTCTTTTTCACCGAAGAGCATGATTCCATAAAAGTTTAGCTCGCCGTAAGCAACTGCCTGCGTTTTTTCCAATTGCTCCTTGTACGTATCTCCTGTCATGGTTTCTAGAAAATCCACGAAATGAAGATTGTGTTCGCGCACTTTGTCACGAATTTTGCGAATTTCGTTTGAAGTTCCACGCAGAACGATGAGAGACAAAGCAGATATGCTGCTATGGACAATCTCATTTCGATCGGGGAAGTCAATAAAGCTCATCTTTTCTCTAATCTCTTCGCTTGCTGAAGCTACTAAACCAGCCCCCATATGGGCAACAGCATTCATTGCAGTGCCTGGTTCCAGCGTCTTGTTTAAAACAGCAACTATTTTGTACTTAGCGGCATTATGTTCTACTGACATCGCTTTCAAACCAACCTTTGGGTACTTAACGACTTAAACCTAACTCAGAAATTCTACCACGCTACCTGGAAGTTATTTGCGATTTAATTGAGCGCGAGCGCAACCATCGACAACCGATCGCAATTGAACTCACCCCCGAATTGCTGTCAATCCACCCGTGCGATATAATGTTGTTAGTGGATTGTAGAATAGCAATCAAAAAAAAGGGATAATTATGACCGTCGAACAAGCCATTTTGGAAAATGTGAAGGTCTTATCGCCAGACCAACAACAAGAAGTCTTAGCTTTCATCAAATTCTTGCAGTCCGATAAATGGGAAGATATCTATAAAGGACGCTTCAAAGAACTGCAACAAAAACTTCGTCAAAACACTGATATCGATCCCGATGATGACCCCACTGAAACTGTCATCGAAGGGATTCAGCAAGGCTTTCATGAAGCAATTACCGGACAAACTCTCCCTTTGTCTCAACTGTGGGACGGAATCGATGACAACTGATCCAAATTGAAGTCACCCCCCGATTTCAACGAGATTTACGAACTTTAGCCAAACGCTATCGCAACATTCGCAACGACATTCAGCCTGTAATCGAACAACTTCAAGCGGGGGAACTTCCGGGTTCGCGCATTCCGGGAATGGAGTACGAAATTTTCAAAGTCAGAATTAAAAACAGCGACATTCAAAAAGGCAAAAGCGCTGGCTACCGTGCTATTTATTACCTCAAAACTAGCGATTCGATCGTTTTGGTGACTATCTATTCTAAATCAGACCTATCAGACATCGCCGCCGAAACAGTTCGAGAAATTCTAGGCCAATACGAGCAAAAATTTCCCGAATCAGAAGAATTATGAACTATCAACTTTATTCAGATGTCATTTTACTGTGCAACCTTCCAGAAGAAGGACTTTATGCCGGCGATATCGGTACGGTTGTAGAACAGCATCACGTTGAAGGACTAGAAACAGGTTATAGCGTTGAGTTTTTCGATCTGTTGGGAAACACTGTAGCAGTTGCGACACTACCTGGAAGTTATTTGCGATCGCCCACAAGTGCAGACAGACCTACAGTTAGACTGGTTAATAGTTTTGCTGCGTAAGTAGAGGAAATAGTACAATCGCGATGATGACCCCAAGTCGAGGAAGGCGATCGTCTAAAAATAGTGGCGATCGACTCAAATTGTCCCAACTGAGAGTAAAATTGAACATCTACTTTCCATAGAGCAACGTCGCTTTGAGCCAGATTCAAATCTTAAACTTACAAAGCCTTAGCCAGGGACTCCCTGCGATTACACCTGCCTTTGGAGCCGCGATCGCAGAAGCAGGTGCGATTTGTCTAACCGATGAAGCTCACCAACCAGGAGTAACACTTAAAGTTGAGGGAGAATTTTCTGCCACATTCCAGTTAGATTGGCAGCCAGTCACCGAGCAAACCCGACGATGTTGGAATGACGAAGAATATACTACCGAGCAGGCTGCTTATGGAATCGCATTCCTGTTAATTTTGCAATTAACAAATCTCACAGTCATTGAACGCTCTCGCAAAGGAACTGGATTTGACTATTGGTTAGGAAGTCAAAATTCAGCTACGACACTGCCATTTGAGCGAATGGCTCGGCTAGAGGTTTCTGGAATTCGCAAAGGCAATCAAAGTCAAATCAATACTAGAGTCAAGCTGAAAACTGAACAAACCCGCGCCTCAGACGCACAAGGCTTGCCAGCGTATATCATTGTAGTAGAGTTTAGCCGACCGATTTCTATTATTAGCGCCAAGCAAAATCTTGAAGGAACCGTACTCCAATGAGCCAGATTCAATCGCTCCACAAACAAGCAATGGATTTAGCCGAAGCAGCGGCAGTCGCCCGCTTAAGAGGTGCGTTGGAGTTGGCTGCACAATTGACGCGCCAAGCCCTTGAACAAGAAACTCAGGCCGCAGCCTTAATCGCTAGCGCCCTTGATGCTGAACCCACTCGTTCTGTGCTTCACCGCAGCGCAGCATCTTTAGCGATTGAATGTGGCGAATTACGAATGGCAGAACGTCTAATTGCAACTGCGTTATCTGGCAATCCCCCGGCAGAGATTGCTGAAGAGCTCAAAGATTTATTCATCCAGATTAACTTGAGCCAATATCTGAAACGTCAAGGAATCCACATCGACATTAAGGAACTGCGAGGACTGGTAAATCAATAGCACTCGTCGAGGGACTAGAAACAGGTTATGGCCTTGAGTTCTTCGATTTGTTGGGAAACATTGTAGCAGTTGCGACGCTACCTGGAAGTTATTTGCGATCGCCCACAAGTGCAGACAGACCTACAGTTAGACTTGTTAACTGATATCATGTATAGAATTAGGGAAATCAACAAGCAAAATGATTCAATCCATACCGAAAATATCCATTAAACCTGGATACCGTCCCCAGTCGGATGATAAAACTCCTGAAGCTGATGCAATTGATTTTTACCTACTGCGGCAACTCACCAATTCCCAACGGTGGCAAATGGGAGCAAAATTAAATCGTTGGGCAAAAACTGTTAGCTTGCGCGGAATGAAAAAAGCTTGTCCCTCAACCTACAAAGAGCGATTTGCTCGATCGATATTAGGTAGCAAGTGGTTGCCAATTTTAACCCCCACCAGTGAGCCCTCTATGTGGACGCAAGACCCCAGCGAAATTGCTAGACTGTTGCACCCAATTTTTGAAACATTAGGTGTCTCTTATTATATTACAGGAGGCGTTGCCGCTTCTGTCTATGGCGACCCGAGAACAACACGCGATTTAGATTTAGTAATTGAATTGCTCCGGGACAATATATTTCAATTAGTTGAAGCACTAGAAACGGCTGGTTTTTACTGCCCTCCGGGTTCGGTAAAAGATATTCAAGACGGTAGAGGGATGGTGTTGAGCGTCACTCACATGACTTTAGTATTGAACGCTGATATTGTGCTGAATTCTAACACTGAATTCGATCGCTCAAAAATGGCAAGACGACGATTAGAAGCGCTTGACGAAGCTGGTGTAGAACAATTTTGGGTGGCTTCTCCTGAAGATATTGTGTTGGCCAAACTGCTCTGGCGGCAACAGTCTCAGTCTCAAAAACAATGGCATGATGTTTTGGGAATTCTGAAAGTCCAATCTGAGAATTTGGATCGGGATTACTTAACAGAGTGGGCCCAACAATTGGGATTGATTGATGATTTGAACCTAGCTTTTACTGAATCAGGGATTTGAGGCGATCGCAATTCGCGCAGTGCGATGGGAAAAAAGGTCGATCGATAGTATAGAAAATAGTGCAATGGATAAACTAACTGAGTATCCCAAAGTAATAGAGCATATTTTAACCGAGTATCTATAATTGTACCGCCCTCCTCAATCCGACCTCGAAACATTCTTAATTACCGACGCACAAAACGGTCATTTATTCTCCTATTCTTCAATCGAAAATCGAAAATCGAAAATCGATGGGCTGTTTACGTTCGGATTCGCGATCGCAAATTCTGGATCGAGGAAGACTGGACAGAAGATGGGATTGCAACGGATTTGGTGCGCGCAGGGGTTCCCAAGGAAGATATTGTGTTGGCATTTCACGAGCCTGGGATGCGGCAATACACAGATTTTGCAGTAGCTTCTTAGCACTTCATGAAACTTTATTTAGATGTCATCTTGCTGTGCAACCGTCCAGAAGAAGGACTTGATGCCGGCGATATCGGTACGGTTGTAGAACAGCATCACGTTGAGGGACTAGAAACAGGTTATAGCGTTGAGTTATTCGATTTGTTGGGAAACACTATAGCAGTTGCGACGCTACCGGGAAGTTATTTGCGATCGCCCACAAGTGCAGACATACCTACAGTCATGATATTGTCCGAAGGCGATCGCCCCTAAAATATTTACAAAACTAAATCTGGTATGCGCTCTATATCTAGCTGTTAGAATAGATAAACCTGAGCGTTAAAATCGCAAATGTATGACAGCGTTCCTACACACTATGCAATGGAATATCTAACTTTTAGAGAAGCCGAGCGAGAGGACATACAGGCGATCGTCAATATTCACAATTCTCATGCCCGCGGTCAAAATAAGTCGATCGAGCGCGGCTTTTTGCTAACACAAATTACTGAAGATGAGATTGTCCAAAGCTTAAATAATTCATGCAGATATTTTGTTGCCACTAAAACCGATGGGGAAATTGTGGGATTTGTGGCTATATCACAACCCAAAATATCTGATGAAATCTTGGATAAAATTATCTGGAAAGATGAGGTTTTTAAGAAAAGAGGCACCAGCGATCGGCATTTTTATCTCGAAAGAGTAGCAACAAAGTTAGATTGGATGGGTAGAGGTGTTGCTCAATTTATGTATAAAAAAATTTATCAACTTTTTCCTAATTCATTTATTTCGCTGTTTATTGTTACCCAGCCAATAGCTAATGCTCGTTCCCTAATGTTTCACCAAAAACAGGGATTTGAACAAATAGGAACTTTGCAAATTGATCTATTTCTGGATTTAGAAAATTATGAATGTATTGTGATGTTTAAAGAAACTTGAATTTATCAGGAGTGAGTCTCCCAGCAGAAGCCGACCTCCATCCAGCGGGAGCATCTCAGTTTTGTAAAAAGCATTTTTTTTATTGTAGTGCGAGCGTCCCCGCTCGCGTATTGTACAATACG